>JAGQQB010000021.1 GCA_020426425.1 Planctomycetaceae bacterium
GGATGACGCTCTGGAACTCGAAGGTGAGGCAGCTGGAATCGAGGCCCATAACAATTTGATTGTTGACTTCCATGAGTCGTTCGGTTTGAGTCCGGTGCTTTCCGGTCCGGTGCGACTCGTGAAGAACGTGGCGGTCCATCCGCAGGTGAAACTCAACGGCGCGCAAATCAAGCTGGTCGTGTCCGAGCGAGATGCTGCACATCCCATCGGTGACATTGCCATCAACAACAATGTGCTCTGGGGGAACTGGCTCTGCTGGACCAGCCCTTACACGCAAATCGGTTGGGTCGTGGTCGGTGGCAACTGGATTTCGGTGCGGCAGGAGACCGATCCGCCGTTTCCAGATGGAGTGATCGACTGCATGAACATCCGTGTTCCGATTCAATCGCAAGATGAGTCACTCACGCTGCAGGAGTGCCTGGACCGAGTCGAGTCGCTTGCCACAGAGATCGAGCGTCCGCTACCGGCAATCCCGTCACGTGTTGACGTGGGACCAACCTGGTGGGATTGGGCCGCACATCCTGCGACCAGTTCGATTCCGGACATCCGCTGGTCCGGCACGGAGGCTGATCACATCCATGGCCCGTGAAGGCATACGCTGGGCCGCGAACGTCGCCATCGCCCTGCTCTTCGTCGCCGGGTGTGGTCATGTCGCTGACATGCTAATGCTACGAATCAGTCATGATTACGTGTATGCACCGCATGCGGCGCGACAGTGGGGTGGCGTACTCGGTTTGCTGGCTGGGACATTCTTGGGGATCGTGGACCATCACTTCGGCATGAAGACCATTTCGTGGCAGCGATGGTGTCGCAGCTGGCTGGGACTCTTGGCGATGCCAGTGCTCGTGGCGATCTCCGGAATCACCCTCGGCGGACTGACGAAGATTGGCTGGCTGCCGCCATTGCGATTTGCCATCCCGACGGCGCGACACATGTTTTGTGAAGGGATCATGCGGTCGCTGCCATGGGGGCTACTCGCGGCCGTGGTAATGATTGTCTTACTGCGGTGGCGGATGCGACCTGCTGTTGCCTCGGGGCCGGACTCATCCACTATGATGCCGCACAGCCCAGGCACTGATTCACGAATCGCAGACCCCGACAACAGCATGCAACAGGAATCCCCTACGGAATGAGCCGTACCGCATTGATTCTCGGGGTCTCCGGACAAGATGGCGCCTACCTTGCTCAGCATCTGCTGCGGGAAGGGTATGCGGTGCATGGCACCTCGCGCGATGCGACCGTGAATTCGTTTGCGAATCTCACGCGACTGGGCATCCGTGAAGAGGTCACACTCCACTCGGTGACGCTCACCGATTTCCGCAGCGCACTCCAGACACTGACCCGCATCGCCCCGGATGAGGTGTACAACCTCGCGGGACAGTCCTCGGTGGGGCTTTCGTTCGCTCAACCTGTCGAGACGCTGGACAGCATCGCCCGCGGGACATTGAACCTGTTGGAGACAATCCGGTTCACCGGCGCACCGATCAGGTTTTACAATGCCTGTTCGACCGAGTGCTTTGGTGACACCGGCGACTCCATTGCGAATGAACTGAGTCCATTCCGCCCGCGCAGCCCGTACGCGGTCGCGAAGGCGACGTCATTCTGGGAAGTCGCCAACTATCGTGAGTCGTACGATCTGTTCGCCTGTTCGGGGATTCTTTCGAATCACGATTCGCCGCTACGTCCGGAACGGTTCGTCACGCAGAAGATCGTCGCCTCAGCCTGCCGGATCGCCGCAGGGCGGCAACAGGAACTGACGCTGGGGAATCTGGACATCTCCCGCGACTGGGGCTGGGCTCCCGATTACGTGGTGGCCATGCATAGCATGCTGCAGCAACCGACGGCGGATGATTACGTGGTCGCGACCGGGCAAAGTCACACCCTGGAAGAATTCGTCGCCGCCGCGTTCGAGGCGGTCAATCTTACGTGGCGGGACTATGTGCGGATTGATCCCGACTTGTTTCGCCCCTCAGACATCGCCCGATGCCAGGTGAGTGCTGAGAAAGCGGAGCGTGTCCTCGGCTGGCATGCACAACATCATATGCCACAGGTGGTGGAACTGATGGTTGAGGCGTGGCTGGAGCAGCATCCGGAGGACCGATGCGCGTCGCGCTAATTGAAACATCCGCCCCTGACGCTCCAGGCAGCATGCGTCGGTACGCGAACCTGATCGAACAAGCGTTCGCCGAAGACTCCGCAATCGAGATTACGCGACTGAGTGTCGCCCCGTCCCGCGCCGCGCTGAAGCGAATCCCCAAGAAGTTCCAGAATTGGGGCCACCATGCCCTGGTCACCTGGAACACGCGACGCATTTGCCAGCCGGGGATTGATCTGTTCCACATTGTCGATGGAAGCCATGCGTACATCGCCAAGTGGTTGCCCGGCGAACGCACAATCGCGACTGCGCACGACATCATTCCGTACCTGCAATCGCAAGGACGGTTTCCGGTGCCCGCACCGGGGCGACTCGCGCGGTGGCTAATCAATTCGGGACTCAAAGGCTTAGGTCGTGTGGCGGAGGTGAGCGCAGACAGTCAGAGCACTGCAAACGATCTTAAGGAGCACCTGCCCGCGTCCACGGCGCTCAGCGTTTGTCCACTGACAATTGAACCCTCCTTCTTGACGAACGCGAACCTCAATCCCCGGGGTACGAAAGCGCGTCCGTTTCTGTTTCATATCGGCAACAACGGATTCTATAAGAACCGCGCTGGCGTGATTGACGTCTTCGCCAGGCTGCGACGTGACACCGACTGTGACTTGGTGTTGGCGGGGCCCGCTCCACTGCCAGGATTGCGTCAGCAGATTCAGCACCATGGATTGACTGAGCATGTCACGTTTCTGGTCGACCCTGATGACTCCTCACTCGCACAATTGTATCGCGAAGCGAGCCTGCTGCTGTTCCCCAGTGTCTATGAGGGATTTGGGTGGCCACCACTGGAAGCAATGGCGATGGGCTGCCCAGTGGTGTGCAGCGATGCCGCATCGTTGCCCGAAGTCGCGGGTGATGCCGCACTGACTTCGCCGCATAATGATCTCGACCAACTCGCGCACCATTGCCGCCGAATTCTGACTGACACCGCCACCGCCTCTGATCTCCAACGTCGGGGACGTACACAAGCGGAATCGTTCTCGCTGCCGCGGTTTCACGATCAACTCGCGGAGATCTATCAACGCGTGCATACTGCGGCGGGAGGGAGCGAATGACGGAACAGGATGCGAAACTGATCGACGCGAACTCCGCGACGTCCGGCGCAAGTCCACAAATTCGGGTGGGCAAAGATGACTGCCCATCACCACATTCGCTCGGCAACAAGTTCGGGCGCGTGGTTTGGGGAATTGCCTGGCTACTGCTGTTTCGTCCATCACCGCGTCTGTGCCATGGTTGGCGACGCCTCCTGCTGACGTGTTTTGGAGCTGACATCGGTCGCAACGTGAGGATCGATCCGTCCGTCCGCATTTGGGCGCCGTGGAATCTGACACTGGGTGACGAATCGGCAATTGGGCATCATGTCGACTGCTACAACGTCGCGCGCATTACACTGGGGGCACATGCGACGGTCAGCCAATACTCTTTTCTGTGCACGGCCTCGCACGCCGTGACCGACCCACACATGCGGCTGATTTCGAGTCCGATCACCATTGAAGATCAGGCCTGGGTCTGTGCAGATGTGTTCGTTGGACCAGGGATCACGATTGGGACTGGTGGTGTCGCAGCGGCCCGGGCAGTCGTGACGCGGGATGTCCCGCCGTGGGTGATCGTTGCTGGGCATCCCGCGACGGATCTCAAACGACGCGTGCTCAGTGGTCCCCAGGAGGCGTGATCGATGAGCGAACGCATCGCACAGCCTGAACGTGTCCCGATTACGGCGGTCGTGATCGCCAAGAATGAAGCCGCGAATCTACCACGTTGTCTGCAGGCGCTCACGTGGTGTGACGAAGTGGTCGTTGTCGATGATCACTCAACTGATGACACCATTGCCATCGCGAAGGAGTTTGGCGCCCGCGTCCTCACACATCGCTTTGAGACCTTCGCCGCTCAACGCAATTGGGCTCTGGACTCAGGTGACCTGCGGCATGACTGGGTGTTGATGCTCGATGCCGACGAAGTCGCGACGTCGGAGTTTGGTTGGGCCATTGCTCGCGCGGTGCAATCAGCGGGACCTGATGTGGTCGGATTTCGCACCTGTCGCAAGACGATGCTCATGGGGCAGTGGCTGAAATACTCGGATGGTTTCCCCGTCTGGATTATGCGAATCGTGCGCCGGGGCCGGGCACGTTTTCATGACTCCGGGCATGGCGAAGTCCCGGTCCCAGATGTCGATGGAACCATGGGGACAATCTGCGAACCGTTTCTGCATTACCCCTTCAGCAAGGGGCTTACCGATTGGTTGCAACGACACATTCGATACGCTGAACGAGAGGCGGCTGTTGAACTGCAACAACTGCAGGGGGGGGCGTGGACGGACCTGCTGAGTCTGCAGAGCGATCGTCGGCGACGAGGCTTGCGTAGCCTGAGCCGGTCGCTTCCAGCGCGTCCACTGCTGCGATTTTGCTATCAGTACTTCTTCAAGCGGGGCTTTCTGGATGGGTCTGCGGGACTGACTTTCAGCCGCTTGATGGCCTGCTACGAAGCAATGATTCTCGCCAAGCGAAAGGAATTGAGCGTCCGTGAGCGCGGCGATTCCATCTGAGGCGCTGGCTGCATCTAATGGGGAGTCGCTGCCTTTGACCGCTGGTCACTGGCAACGATGGCGCCGGCGCTTGTTGCGTGGATGCGTGGGCTGCCTCTTCGCCGGGCTCTTGCTGTGGTGCCTGCATCCCTGGCTGCTCACACGACTGGGGCGTTCCCTGATCGCTGGTGACTCCGTTCGCAGCGTCGACGTTCTCCTGGTCCTTGATGGCCGACCAGGATACGAGTTTGCGGAACATCTGCTCAGCGAGGGGCAGGCGGGACAACTGCTGCTATTCGACAAAGTGCATTCGCGTGTCGTGGAATTGGGAGTTCTCCCAACAAGTATCGACCTCTGTCGTGACCTGGTTGAGGAGTTGCACATCCCCGTCCGGCAGGTCGCCGAATTGCCCGGTCAGATGACTCATCTTGACCAGTTACTCGACTCGGCGCTTCGTCACCTCGGTCCAGAGCAGACGTTGGCTGTCGTCTGCAGTGAATGGCGATCGGCTTACGTACGTGTAAAGTTGTCCCGGGCCGCCACACGAAACCACTGTACACGGCCCCTGCTGTTTTTGGTCGACGACCCTGAGGCAGACCCGGAGAACTGGTGGCAGACTCGACATGGCATTCGACTGGTTTGTGATCAGTTGATGCGATGCACATCGCTGCGACTCGCCGCAGAGACGCATGATGCATCGCCCATTTCCGCGGAACAATTCCGCAGGGCGGCAGTGGCTACCCATGAAGCTCCGCCGAGCGAATGACGCAACCGACAACCAACCAGACAACGGCCGCGTCGGCAGATGCCGTGGAAGGAACTTCCGGCCACTCTGCCAGACCGTGGCGACGCCGCTGGCTGTGGTGCCTCGTCGCATTTTGCATCCTTATGGGAGTCTGCTGGTGGCTGCATCCGGTCTTGTTCCGGAGTTGGGGAGCCTCTCTCAACGTGGGGCGTCCCCTTGCTGAGCCGGTGGATGTCGTCTTCGTCCTGGGTGGCGGTCTGGAGAATCGCCCGTTCGTAGCGGCCGAAATCTATCGAGCCGGATACGCACAAGTCGTGCTGGTATCACGGCCGGTCGGCCACAGCATGGACATGTTGGGCGGAGCCTCTGAAGGAGAGTTGACCTCCCAGATACTGCGGAAGCTCGGAGTCGCTGCCGACAATATTCACCAATTAGACGTTCCGGTCGATTCAACACGCGGCGAACTGACCGCGCTGCGGGACTACATCGCGCAGCAACCAACGCCACCCCGTGTCGCAATCGTCAGTAGTGATTTCCATACCCGTCGCATCCGCTCTCTATCGCGGCGCATCCTGAGGCAAACTAGGCAATCAGTAGCGATTGTCTCGGCGCCCACCGATGGGTTCAGCCCCACCAACTGGTGGCAGTACGAAGAGGGGATCTCCACTTATTTTCTTGAGACGGTAAAACTACTCACGGTTCTGCTGAATTTGGCGTGAGAAGTGCTTATTCCTGATGGGACATCTTCAAGTTGGGCGATCTGGACAATCAGAGGTCCTCATGGCCCGTCATCCTGGCGGATTTTCCGTCACGATGATTGCGGAGATGTTTCCACGAGAGTTAGCATGATTACTGCGACGCTCTCCAGGCACGGATGCCGTCAATCCGCTGGGCTCTAACTTCGTGCATGGAATCGATCGTGAGACCTGAACTCGACTGGCCAACTGACCTGCAACCAGCTGCCCCACCCGCTTTTGACATGAAGCGGATGCTGTGGGGACGCAAGTGGCTTTTGCTCTTCTGCGCTGCTGTCGGCGCTGGAATTGGATACCTCCAATTCACCAAAGTGCCAGAGCAGTTCTCGTCATCTGCCCGCATCATGGTGGAGCGTGAACGTCCTCTCATGCCAGTGGAGGGGATGTCGGAAATCAAAATCCAGGATCCCATCGACACCCACCTGGAGTTGATCCGCACCGCAGTGATTCTCGAAGGAGCGGTCAAGGAGCTTGAGCCATTGGCGGAAACGGTCCCCGCGCTGGCTCGCTCGGGCAGCCCTGCATCCGTGATCGCCGGGCGACTGCGAGCACATCGGAGTTCCACACAGAGCTCGATCATCGACATCTCGTACACCAGCTTCGACCGCGATGAATGCCAGGTGGTGCTTAAGGCGGTCATGGCGTCGTACAAGGCATACCTGGGGGAAAGCCAGCAGGACTTGAGCGAGCGCATGGTCGAACTCGTTTCGAAGGCCGAAGGGGAATTGCGCGATGAACTTGCTCAGAAAGAATTGAACTATCAGAAATTCCGCGACACCACCTCACTGCTCTGGAGCGGCGAAGAGGGACACAACATCCACCAACAGCGGATGGCAAGGGTCGAGTCAGATCGGGCTGAGATCATCATTCAGCAAACGCAAATCAAAGCCGAACTCGATGCCATTGAGTCAGCACAACAGCGCGGCACCAGTCGAGAAGTGCTGATGCTCGTCGCCGACCAGATCAACACACGTGGAGGATCGCCAGCCGCCGCCGCGGTGAGCACGACGCAACAGACGCTCACCGGACAGTTGCTGCCACTGCTTCTTGAAGAAGCACTGCTCATGGAGAAGGTAGGGGCTGGCCATCCTGATGTCCGCCAGATCCGGAAGAAGATTGAAGTTACGGAACAGTTGCTCAAGCAACAGGCGGGCGGCGATGGGAGCGCACCACTCGATCTGCTCGCGCTCTACGTCCAGTCGCTCCAGGAAGAACTGCGTATTACTGACCAGAAGATTTCCGAACTCAATCGCCTGTTCATCGAAGAACGCGAAGCGGGACGGTTGCTCGGCAGTGAAGAGAATCGCAATCGCGTGATGCTCGAAGACATCCAGCGCACGAAGGATCTGTACGACGAAATCCTCGACAAGCTGGGACAGATCAATCTGGTGAAGTCGAACAACAACTTCACCGTTCGACCAGTCGCAGAACCGGGCAAGGGATACCTGATTGGCCCGAACCGGGAACGTTATCTGTCGATGGGCTCACTCGGAGGTCTCTTCGTCGGCGTATTCCTGTCGTTCCTGCTGGAACTAACCGATCGCAGCTTCCGCAGCCCATCGGAAATTGCACAGATGCTGCGGGCACCGGTCGTCGGGCACATCCCGCGAATCGACAGCGAGCGGGGGTCGAAAATCGTGAAGGACAAGACCATCGACTCGACGGTGGCAACTTACCATCGGCCAAAGTCCCGCGTCGCAGAAGCGTATCGCGGAGTGCGGACATCGCTGCTGTTCAACCTCAAGGGTCAAAACCACAAGGTGGTACAGATTACCAGTCCCGATCCGAGCGATGGGAAGTCCACCCTGTCGGCCAATGTCGCCACGGCGATGGCGCTCTCTGGCAAGAAGACGCTGCTCATCGACGTCGACCTGCGTAAGCCACGTCAGCACAAGATTTTTGGCGTGAGCCGCGACCATGGCGTCTCGGGTGTATTGCAGGACCTTGAGGAACTGCCCGATGCAATTCAACCCACCAAGGTCGACAATCTCAGCATTCTGACGGCCGGTCCGCGTGTCGACCATCCGGGCGAGTTGCTGTTGAGTCCTCGGTTCGAAGAGCTGCTTGCCCTTGTCCGTGAACAGTATGACTTCATCGTGGTCGATTCACCGCCGGTGCTGGCCGTTACTGACGCGACGTCGGTCGCCCCGCTCGTCGATGGTGTACTCGTCGTGTTCCGGATTTCGAAACGATCCCGTCCGCATGCGATGCAGGCGTGCGAGTCACTCGAAATGACCGGCGGCAACCTGCTTGGTGTCGTCGTCAACGGCCTGGGCGAGTTCAGCAGCTACCACTATGGCAATGCGGACTACGGGTACCACTACAGTGGCTCCTACTACGGACGCTACGACTACCGCGAGCGGGAAACCCCAGCCCGTGCGATCGAGCAATCGCATCGCTAACACTGGCGTTTAGCGCCGGGTTTCTGTTCGGCCTGGCGTGCCTCCATGTTTGACCGGCCACTGGCCGTGTTGTTGGACGAACCGTTCAACAACACGGCTTTTTTCATTGCGGTCGACGCAATCGGCACCGTCCCGTCAGCGACTCAGCAAGCGGTCGGTTGAGGTCGCTTTTCAAGTTCCCACGCCTCGCATCAGCGTCGGGGCATTCGATGACGCCACTCGGCTCGTCGACCGCGTAGGGACTGGCTACACTCCGAAGGCAACGCAATGATTGCGCTCGTCGTCCCCGCTGCCGGATTGGAATCCTCGCCATCATGAACACTGTGCCCCAAGAACTTCGCAAAGACCCCATTGTTGGCCGCTGGGTCATCATCGCACCTGATCGGATGGCCCGCCCGCAGAATGTCCTGGACTGTGCCGAGTTGCCGGAGGACGCCTACGATCCGTTCCTGGAAGGGAACGAAGATGCGACCACCCCGGAGATTCTCGCATATCGCGATTCCGGATCAGCGGCCAATGGCCCCGGTTGGCGAGTACGTGTGATCCCCAACAAGTTCCCCGCAGTGAAAGTCGAAGGTCAGCTCGACAAGCGGGGCGATGGCATGTACGACAAGATGAATGCCGTCGGCGCGCACGAAGTGGTCGTTGAATGCCCACACCGGGAAAGCAACATGTCGCGGCTTTCCGTGGACAACATCCGCGAAGTCTTCTGGGCTTATCGGGATCGGCTGGTCGATTTGAAGCAGGATCCGCGATTGGTACATGCCCTGATCTTCAAGAACTCCGGAGCCTTGGCCGGCGCGTCACTCGACCACGCGCATTCGCAGTTGATCGTCAGTCCGATCGTGCCGATCGCAATCAAGGAGGAACTCGACGGCGCGGAGAATTTCTATCGGTATCGTGGACGCTGTATTTTCGCAGACATGATTCAGCAGGAAATCGCCACGGAATCTCGCGTCGTCCTGGAGACGGAGCAGTTTCTGGTCTTCTGCCCGTTCGCAAGCCGCTTCCCATTTGAAACGTGGATCATCCCCAAGCAGCACTCCAGTCACTATGAAAACATCACGCGAGGTTCAATTGAGGAACTCGGAACCGTGATGAAGAAGACGCTGCAAAAACTGGAACTCGCCCTCGACGATCCTCCGTACAATTACGTGTTGCACACCGCCCCGTTCGACACCCAGCCGCTGCCACACTACCGCTGGCACATTGAGATCTTCCCGCGTCTTAACCGGGTGGCCGGGTTCGAGTGGGGAAGCGGGTTCTACATCAACCCGGTTGCCCCGGAGACGGCGGCCAAGTTTCTGCGTGAAACGGAAATCGACTGATGTCACGACATGAATTTGGGATCATGTTCGACCGGTCACAGGCTGTTCAGACGTATCGTGCCCATGCTACCTTCCGTTACGCGTCCTTAACCTGGACGACGCCGGTGCGAATCCAGCGATGACTCCAGGTGCGATCCGGTCACTGGACTCGGCGATGCTGCTCGCCGTTGATTGAGGAAACTGATGTCGATCTGGATTCTGCAACACTTTCTGAATCCGGCTTACTTTTGGCCGGGCGTGGCACTCATTGCCGCGCCGATCATCATTCACCTCATTCATCGGCTGCGATACCGGACCGTCCGCTTTGCGGCAATGGAATTCCTGCTGGCCAGTGAACAGCGGAACCGGCGCCGAGTGATGTTCGAGCAGTTGCTGCTGCTATTGCTGCGGATTCTGCTCATTCTCCTGCTGGTCGCACTGATTGGCCGCATGGTGCTTGATCCCGAAGAGTTGTCGCTGTTTCAAGGAGCCAAAGCGCATCATGTCGTGATTCTGGACGACACCGCATCCATGCAGGATCGGCTGGCCGATGGAACCGCATTTGACGCTGCGAAGACCGTGCTGCAAAAAGTCGTTGCCGAAGGGGCGCGGCGTCCTGGCACACAGAAACTCTCTGTCATTTTGATGTCGCGTCCGGAGGAATCCATGTCCGGGCTGTCCGAGCGAGACATCGATCCCACTCTGCTGACCGAATTGGCCGACCGGTTGCCCTTGATCGAATGTACGCATCAAAGCCACGATCCAGCACAGGCGATTGTGGCGGCGCTGGATCGATTGGGAGAAGACCGGGGCGCGGTGCGGCAGGTCCATGTTGTTTCCGACTTCCGTTCGCGCGACTGGCTCGACAATAAGTCCGCCACCTCTGCTTTGCAGGATTTGGCCGGTGCCGATGTCGGCATCAACCTCGTCCGCTGCGTGGGAGACATTCACGACAATCTGTCGCTCACCGATTTGACCGGCTCGGTCGAAATCGCGGCCGCTGGAGTGCCGGTCACGTTTCATGCCTCGATCGCCAATCGGGGCACGCGGGAAACCAAAGATGTGCGGGCTCAACTGCTGCTTGATGGTCAACGACTTCCTCGCACCCTCGACTTTGGCACGATCCCGCCGGGAGAAACCCTCAGTCGACGCTTCGAAGTTGTGTTCGATACGCCGAAGCTCCATCGCCTCCAGGTGCAGCTGGGGGAAGATGCCTTCATCCCGGATGATGCCCGGTATCTGGCCGTCAATGTGCCGGTCGAGAATCCGGTGTTGATCATTGATGGCTCGCCCGCAGCAGAACAGGCACTCTATCTGGCCGATGCCCTTGCGGCGGACAAGTCGGTCACGGGACTGGCGCCAGCGATTCATCCACCAGATGACCTGCGTAAGCTGCCACTCGACCGCTTCCATCTGATCTACCTTGTCAACGTGCCGGAGTTCGCGCCAGATGCCATTGATGCGTTGCAAAAGTACGTGCGCGGCGGCGGTGGTCTGGTGTGGTTCCTTGGTCCGGCGGTCAATGCGGTCAGCTACAACGCCACGCTATTCGGCGACACCGGTCTATTTCCCATCCAACTCGCTAAGGCACCGAGTCAGTTGCAGCGGCCGGGAGGCGGCCATCAGCCGGACATTGTCATTGGCAACAATCCGGTCTTCGCCGTGTTCCAGGGAGAAGAGAATCCCTTCATCGATGCGGTATTCGTCAACCGCACTTTCCCGCCGGATCGGGAGGTGGCCGAAGGCGACCGCATGCTCCCCGAGGTCGATGTGCTGGCGACGCTGAGCGACTCCCGTCCACTGATCCTGGAACATCGACTCGGCGCAGGTCGGATCGTCACGTGCCTGACATCCGCCGGTCCGGTCGAGACTGACGGTGAAGTCTGGACAAACTGGGCGAACGGTCCAGGGCGAGTCAGCTTTGTCGTTGTTCAGTTGGAGCTGGCGCGACATGTCGCGCGTCGGGACCGCGCGCTGCCCAGTCAGACCGTGGGCGAGCCAATTGTGGAACGATTGAACCGTGCGTTCTATCGGGAGGATGTTGAAATCACCGCACCGGACGATCAGGTCACCCGTCTTAAGGCGGCCAGCGACGAATCCACTGAAGATGCCTCGCCCGACGAGGAAGCCGTGACCGAAACGGTCCCGATGCTGGTCACGCGTTATCGCGAGACCGATCTGCCGGGGATCTACGCCGTGACCCGGTACACGCAGGATCAGACCGCCGAACAGACGCTGATCGCGTTCAATGTCCCTGCTGAAGAAGGGGAGTTGGAACTTGCAAACGAAGAGAATCTCCGCCGACAACTCGGAAACATCGAGGTCGAGATCCAGGCGCCGGGGGAATTCAACTGGATTCGGTCGGACTCCCCCGGCTCGGAAATTCGCTGGCTGCTGATCGTGGCGCTGTGCCTGATCGGCATTTGTGAACAACTGCTGGCGTATCGACTGAGTTACCATTAGGTGCACGGATCTGGCATCGCCGATCGCATCCAGGTCGAAAACAAGGACATCCAAGCCTCGACCCGACTCCCGGCAGTCCGTACGATTGCGTCCTGATTCCTGACAGTCCCTACGGTCTCCCAATCCGACAATCCAAGACCTTTTCGCTCCTTAAACCCACCCCGCAGGCAGAACAGCATGTCCGATTCCTCGTCGATTGATAGCTCTCTCGAGAATCTGCACCGCGCGTATGGCGCCATCAAGGAACAGATGGCCAAAGTCATCGTCGGACAGGACGATGTGATTGATCAATTGCTGATCGCGATGTTCAGTCGCGGTCACTGTCTCCTGGAAGGAGTGCCCGGACTGGCGAAGACGCTGATGATCAGCACGCTTGCCCGCTGTCTGTCGATGACGTTCAGCCGCGTGCAGTTCACGCCCGACCTGATGCCCGCCGACATCACCGGGACCGAAGTGCTGCGGACGAATCAATCAACTGGCGATCGTGAGTTCCAGTTCCTCTCGGGGCCGTTGTTCTACAACGTGATTCTGGCCGACGAAATCAACCGGACTCCCCCCAAGACTCAGGCGGCACTGCTCGAAGCGATGCAGGAACGCCAGGTGACCGTCGGCAAGACGCGGCATCCCCTGCCCGATCCGTTCTTCGTGCTCGCGACGCAAAACCCCATCGAACAGGAAGGGACCTATCAGCTGCCCGAAGCGCAGCAGGATCGCTTCATGTTCAAGGTGTTTGTCGACTACCCGAGCTACCAGGAAGAGAAACTGATCGCGATCCAGACAACCGGCGGCAACAAGGCGGACATTGAGCCGGTCCTCGATGGACCGCAGATTCTCGAATTGCAGGAGACGGTTCGGCAAGTAACCGTCACAGATCACGTCGCGGACTACGCCCTCGCTCTGGTCCGGCAGACACGTGTGGGGCAGCCCGGCGTCCCGGAGTTTGTCCAGGAATGGCTCGGCTGGGGCGCCGGTCCACGCGCCGTGCAGAATTTGTTACTGGGGGCGAAGACTCGAGCGCTGCTGAATGGTCGCGTGCATGTCTCCACCGACGATGTGGCGTCGCTCGCGGCACCAGTATTGCGGCATCGCATCGTGACCAACTTCTCGGCGGAGAGTGAAGGGATCACGTCAGATAAGGTGATTCAGCGACTCATTGAAGAGACCCCGGCGAAGGAGGGGGAATTGACCTCCGATCCCAGGTTTCGGGATATCTTTGCCGCGTAGGGACGGTGTTGTTCGCGCCGTGAAGGTTGAGCATCCTGTGGACAGATGACAGGACTGGATCGCGACACTCTTGCGATCCAGTCGCACTATATGGGCGTTGGATCGCGGAGCGATCCCTGACGATGTCGGGAACCGGCAGAAGAGTCATGTGGGAACAGGTTGAAATTGATAGCGTCGCCGCCGATGTGTTTGAACCGCCGCAGCGGCGATCATCTGGGGCGCTGATCTATCTGCATGGTCATGGAGGCGAGAGAATCGGCGACCAACCGGGGTTCGTTGAGCAGTTCACGAAGTTCGGTCTACCGGTCGTCGCGCCACGCGGTGGCAAAGCGTGGTGGCTGAATCGACCGCATGCGAGTTTCGAGCACGAGTTGACGGCCTTCGAGTTCGTGCGGCAGCGGGTGGTCGAATTCGTCCGGTCGCGGTGGGATGTGTCACCTCCTTGCATCGGCCTGCTGGGAGTGAGCATGGGGGGGCAGGGAGCGTTGCAGTTGGCATATCGGCACGCACGACAGTTCCCGTGTGTCGCCGCCATCGCTCCGGCGATCGACTTCCACACCATTCATGGACGGGGCTTTGAGATTGACGATCTGTTCGAATCGCCGGAAGCGGCCCGGCAGGAAACGGCAATTCTACATCTGCATCCTCTGAACTGGCCGCGCCATCAGTTCCTGGCATGCGATCCCGCCGATGCAAACTGGTTCGATGGGACCGAGCGGCTCGCCAGCAAATTGTCCTCGTCGGGAGTCCCGTATGAATCCGATCTCGAATCGACGCAGGGGGGGCACAACTGGACGTACTTCAACCGCATGGCGGCTGTAGCCGTCCCGTTCCTGAATCGCTCGTTGTTGGACGCTGCAAATCCGCTGCCTCGGGCCAAATCGTGACCGGTCCGTTCCCGATGCAACAGGTGGTCCGGGGTTTGTCGGCGGGAGCTGGTCCGATAGACTGAAAAGCGCAAGTTTCCGGGAACTCTTCCACTTCTCCCGCACTCTAACGCAGGGTGATCGTGAACATCGACGATGGCCGTCTGATTGAACGCACCTTGGCCGGGGAGACAAATGCCTTCGGAGAGTTGGTCCGCAAGTATCAGGACCGGCTGTTCGGCACGTTGTCTCAACTCCTTGGTTCGCCACATGATGCGCGCGACGTCGCGCAGGACGCCTTCCTCGCTGCTTACGAAAAACTCGCGACCTTTCGTCGCGAAGCCTCCTTTTACTCCTGGTTGTTTCGCATCGCGTACAACGCCGCAGCAACGCACCGTCGGAAGAATCGGCGCAATCGGCATGCTTCGATTGAAGCGCGGCGAGATATTTCTGGAGCCGAACCACTCGACCAGCGAGACGAGACCCCATCCACCCACATGGAGATTGCGGAAGACCAGAAACTTGTCCAACAGGCTTTGGATCAACTGGCTCCCGACTTCCGTGAAATCCTCATCCTCAAAGAGTTGGAAGACATGAAATACGAAGAGATCTCTGACCTGCTCGGAATTCCGCTCGGCACCGTCCGCAGTCGGATCTACCGCGCCCGGATGGATCTCAAGGAAATCCTGTCCCGCCCTCCCGTTTCCGGCTCGGTCGCGTCCTCTGCGAACGAGTCCTCAGATGCACTGTAACCGCCATGTCCACTCCCCTTCCCGATGAACTGCTGTCGGCCTACCTGGACGGAGAACTCTCCGCCGAGGAACGTCAGCGTGTGGAACAATCACTACGGGACGAACCGACGCGGCAAGAACTCTTGAACGAGTTCCATTCGCTCAAGCAGGCCGTGCGCCAGCTGCCAGTCCCCACCGCTCCTGCAGGTTTCGCGGATGACGTCGTGGCACATCTGCCGCTCCCCGCAGCCTCGCCCGTCGCGTCTGCAACGAAACCTCGTGTTCGTCTCCCCCAGATATTCAGTGCGTTGGCCGCATGCCTGGTCGTGGGAGCCAGTGTTTGGATTGTGAATGGTTTCCCATTCGGGGCCCCCTTTCAGTCTTCGCCGGAATCATTGGCAACCAACGATTCGCTGTCTGGCGACTTGGTGGCCGACGCTCACTCTCCGATGATTGCTCCCACCGCAGGCAATTCAACAATCGACGCGAACGCTGCGCTCGAGATGGATATCGCACTGGGCGATGAAAGTGATCAATTCCGGGATCCCGTTGCCCGGCAGTCAGGTGGCTTCGGCTCGCCCTTGGCAGCCACGATGGCGGCACCGCAAGCGATGGCCGCCGATGGCATTGATGAGGAACAACTCCGCGACCGCCTGCTGGTGCGTGGGCGCGTCCCGACAACAGGTGAATTGCTGTCGTATCTCGACACGGTGGATGACCAACCGGTTGTGGTCGAGTACGTCGTCGCCGATGTCCAAGAGGCCTTGGGACAAGTGCAGGTGCTGCTCAATCGCAACGGGGTTCGGCCCTTGACCGCCAATTCCCCGGCAACGAATCGGCAGGCCGATGATCTCGTCGCTATCTACCTAGAAGCGAATGAACAGGAAGTGTCGCAACTGCTCAACGACATCCAGTCGTTGTCGCTAGTGACGACGGAAACGCAGCAAGCCCCTGCCATACGAGCAATGCGGTCTCAGGCGGCACCGGCGGCGGTTTTGGCCGACGCGGGGCCGAACGCACCCGCCGCCGGCGCAGCTCCATCTCCAACCCCAGGACCGAACGAACTCTCTGGTGAGAGCAAGTCTCGCGTGATGCAGAACAGACTGACGATGCCGCCTGCGGAGAACCGCCTCGCAGCCAGCCGGAAGACACCTCAACTTGATTCGACCGCTCTGCCGCCAACAGTGCCGCAGGCGGAATTGATCGGTGAACTGAACGGGGTGACGAATCCAGCATTGGTCCCCCAACTGACAAGGCCTCAAGACAAACGCGTCGATGGCGATCCGGCACCGGCTGCCAAGCAAGTTCCGGGGGTGAGGCTGATGCAGCGGGAATCCGACTCCTTCGGCTTTCAGATCCCTATCCCGGCGGCCTTGGAGCTCAAGGATGCACTGCAGTATTCGCAAGAGCAGCCGCGAAAGCCTACCGCGACGGAGAAGATGGCCTCTGAGCAGTTGGCAGAAACGGAGCCATCGCAGCCGCGCCGACGCATCGTGCTATTCCTGCAGCAGTCCCCCGTCCCGGCTGCGGACGCGAGTGACGGGGCGAATTGAGCGGGCCAAGTTCGCGGACGCAGCCACGCCGGAGATCGCACGAATTTGCTCGTTCCGAACTCTCAGCAGCAACAGGCGGAAACCGCAGCGCCACATCGACTCGGGACAAATCGAATTGACCCAACCCGACATGGGGCCTAGAGTTGCCAAGACGACTCTCTCCTGGTTGATTTTTGCCCTAAGTTGCTGAGCCTCGATGCCGTCCCCACCAAATCCGGAATCTGCGCCCGAAGGCCGTTCCCCCAAGTCCGATGGACCAGATCGTGGCTCCAGTCTGCCGATGTGGGCGCTCCTGATCGGAGTGATTCTGCTGGTCGTCACGTTTTCGTTGATGCGCGAGTATTCGCGGGGCGAGCCACTCACCTATGGGAA
>JAGQQB010000219.1 GCA_020426425.1 Planctomycetaceae bacterium
CGGCCAGCCTGTGCGGTGGCAAGTTCTATCTTCCCTGGGAAACTGGGCGACTTCCACGCGATCTTCCCTCCGGCGCGTCGCTGCAATTGCAACGTCAGGTGATGGTGCCATTGTGGCACCGATGGGAACTCCTGGTGCTGCTGGTTGTGCTACTCACCTCGGACTGGATCCTCCGGCGACTCACCTGACCAGGACGCCGGGCAACTGCCAACGACGCTGGCAGCGCCGAGGGCGAGCACCCTCTGTTCGCTGCACACCAACCGTCACTCTTTCGCTTGAACCTACAGTTGACAATCAAATGTCTGTTCAAGTTCGTATCTCATTGCCCAAATGTCTCAGTGGTTGGTTACTTAAAGGAGCATCACATGGATGTAATCGATCGCCTCATCGGCGAGGCGACGAGTCGTATTGCGGATTCACCATTTCATTTACGGCTGCGCGAGTTTGAGCGACTCCTCAAGCCTTCAATTCGGTTGAAATCAGAGAAGATCGCCCAAGGCAAGCAGGCAGTCGGATCAAGTCAGTTGGGAGGACTACCTGACCTGCCAGACGAGTGGCAATGGCCTCGTTGGGATGGCTATGACCATCCGAATCAATACCTCAAGAACGTACCCACGCCGCTCAGCTTCATTTGCCAATTGAATCTGACACAGATTCCTTGGCGACCAGTAGGAATTCCTGAAACAGGCAATCATTGGTCAGCAACCTGCAGGGCTATCTCGCTCCGCATCACCACCATCTGAACTACAGCCAACGCCAGGCCGCTGGCCAAAGTGTCGGTAACGGACAAATCGAAGACGCATGCAAAAGCCTGATCGGCAAACGCCTGAAGGCCAACGCCGCCCGTTGGAGAATCCGCGGCGTTAACCGCATGGCTGGCCCGTGCTCGATCATGTACATCAACCACTGGAAAACCTACTGGCAAAACAACTGAAGGCTAGAGCGCCGAAATCCGCGACTTCACCCGAACACGCGATCCGTCGTTTGGGTCGTGGCATGCCATTTGCAATTCTGCGATACTCCAGTCCTCGCTGGGATAATGCAGTGCCAGACGTTGTCGCGGTTTCGCCCAGGTTGTCAGATGTTTTCCGGATATTGCCCCGAGTCGTTCTTTGACGAAATGTTCCAGGCCGATGGGACTCCACGACGGTCATGTCGCAGCGTAGTCGAGGCCATCAGTCAATTGCCCCCTGGGGAATTTCAACGTCGGCAGAAAGCTCTCGACAGGGCGCTGCTCAAGCTGGGCATCACCTTCACCGTGTATGGTGACGCGGGGGGGACGGAGAAGATCTTCCCGTTCGATTGCATTCCCCGCATTGTGGATACGTTCGAGTGGAATCACATTGAAGCGGGACTGATTCAGCGGATCACCGCGCTGAACATGTTCATCAGCGACATCTATGGACCGCAGGAGATCCTCAAGGATGGCATCATCCCTCGGGAACTGATCGAACAGGCGAAGTCCTATCGCGAGGTTTGCCGGGGTTTGAAGCCGCCGCGGGGCATTTGGTGTCACATTACCGGGACCGATCTGATCCGGCATTCCGATGGTGGGATCTATGTGTTGGAGGACAATCTGCGGTGCCCTTCGGGGGTCTCGTACGTGTTGCAGAACCGATATTTGATGCAGCGAACGTTTCCGCGGATCATCGCCCAAACGGGTGTGCGACCAGTGGACGATTACCCCTTGCGGCTATACTCGACCCTGAAGCATCTGGCGCCTGAAGGCGTTGGTGAACCGGTGATCGTGGTGCTGACACCTGGGATCTACAACTCAGCCTACTACGAGCACTCGTTTCTTGCTCAGCAAATGGGAGTGGAACTGGTCGAAGGCCGCGATTTGACCGTCCGTGATGGCCACGTTTACATGCGAACCACCAACGGGTTCGAGCCGGTTCACGTCATCTACCGCCGCATTGATGATGACTTTCTCGACCCGAAGGCGTTCCGGGCAGATTCCATGTTGGGTGTTCCCGGCTTGATGAATGCCTATCGATTAGGCAATGTTGCCCTCGCCAATGCACCCGGAACAGGCATTGCCGACGACAAAGTGATTTATGCGTTTGTTCCTGAAATGATTCGGTACTACCTGGGATCAGAGCCGATTCTCCCGAATGTGCAGACCTACGTGTGCGCGATCGAAGAGCACCGCAAGTATGTGCTGGATCATCTGGACGAGTTGGTTGTCAAGGCGGCGAACGAAGCTGGTGGCTACGGCATGATGATTGGTCCCCATGCTTCGGTGGACGAGCGACAAGAGTTTGCTGAGCGGATCAAGGCCGATCCACGCAACTACATCGCCCAGCCAACATTGTCGCTCTCTCGCGTGCCCACGCTGGTGGGTGAGGGTTTTGAAGGCCGGCATGTCGACTTGAGACCCTACATCCTGTATGGCCAACAGCTGTGGGTCATGCCCGGCGGATTGACTCGTGTGGCGCTGCGCAAAGGGTCGCTGGTGGTGAATTCCTCGCAAGGGGGTGGGAGCAAGGATACGTGGGTTCTCGCGCGTCCATTCGAGGACGCGACCTCGGAACAGAGCCGGGAGGCATTCGGAACGCAGTAACGGTCTTGCGGGAGGCAATCACATGCGTGGGAGCTGGATCGCCCACGACGCCGTGAGGACAGGTAGTCCAAGGAACGCATCGTTCAGATAAGCTGTTGGATTCGGAGAAGATGCTGATGCTTAGCCGTGTGGCGGAATCAATCTACTGGATGGCTCGTTACATCGAGCGGGCGGAGAACATTGCCCGTTTTGTCGATGTGAATATCCGCTTTAATCTCGACGAGACGCAGCGAGGGCGCGACCAGTGGCTTCCGCTGGTCCAGATTACCGGCGATGACGAACTCTTTGCCGAACGACACGACCGACAGGAGCGCGAACAGGTCATCGAGTTCCTCGCGTTCGACACGGAGTACCCCAACTCCATGATTTCGGCCCTTCGCATGGCCCGCGAGAACGCGCGGACGGTGCGTGAGACAATCCCGTCCGAAGTCTGGGAACAGCTGAACGAGTTCTATCATTTCGTTCGGGATCGGGATTCCAACATCACCAGTGAGTCGCTCGAGGGACTCGCAGGTTTCTTTCAGCAGATCAAGCAGCATAGCCATCTGTACAATGGGATTCTCGATGCCACGATGTCCCATGGCGAAGGCTGGCAGTTCGCCAATCTGGGACGCATGCTCGAACGCGCGGACAAGACGAGCCGGCTGATTGACGTGAAGTACTTCACGTTGATGCCGTGGGTGACCGATATCAACACCACCATGGACGACTTGCACTGGTCCGCGCTGTTGCGGTCAGTGAGTGGTTTCGAGATGTACCGCAAGCGACATCACGCCATTACCGTTCGCCGGGTCGCTGAATTCCTGATCAAGGATCCCGACTTTCCCCGCTCAATTCTCTTCTGTCTGAACCAGGCCCGGTATTCGCTCGACGCGATCAACCAGGCCGGTCGACCGCGAGTGACGAACTTGGCGCTGGACCGACTGACCAGCTTGAATCAGGGATTGCAGGATCTCAATGTTCCCTTGGCGATTGATACCGGCATGCATGAGTTCATCGACCAGTTCCAGCATCGGCTCAATGATGTCGGCGCGGCGATCTTCGAAACCTATTTTGATCGCGCCCGGCTCGACAGCAGTGATTTCTTCGGCACCGCCGGGCTGGTCATGGGAAGTCAGTAGTCGACACGCCACAGCGCGGCTCGTCCTTCCATCTGCCTCGTACTGATTCCAGCCCAGTCATCCCAGCCTCCATGTCGATCCGCGTCGCGCTCCATCACGCAACCAAGTACCAGTACGATCGTCGCGTCACGCTCGGGCCGCAGGTGGTCCGGCTGCGGCCCGCCGCGCATTGCCGCACACCGGTGGTCAGTTACTCGTTGACGATTGAACCGAAAACGCACTTCGTCAACTGGATGCAGGATCCCCATGGGAACTTTGAGGCGCGGCTGGTGTTTCCCGAGCCGACGCAGTCGTTCGAGGTGACGGTCGATCTGGTTGCGGAATTGACGGTGATTAACCCGTTCGACTTCTTCATCGAAGAATCTGCCGAAGACTTTCCGTTTACATACGATCCCGAATTGCGAAAGACGTTGGCGCCGTACCTGGAGCAACTCCCGGCGACGCCTCGGTTCGCGAGGTATCTGGCCGCAATCGATCGGACGAAACGCCGGTCGGTCTCCTTCATCGTCGATCTGAATCAGCAGTTGCAGCGTGATATTGGCTACGTCATTCGGATGGAGCCGGGCGTACAGACGCCGGAGGAGACACTGACCAGCGGAACCGGTTCCTGTCGGGATTCCGCCTGGCTGGCCGTGCAACTCCTGCGGCACATCGGTCTGGCGGCCCGGTTTGTCTCGGGGTACCTCATTCAACTCGTGCCCGATCAGAAACCGCTCGAAGGACCGGAAGGCCCGGCTCAGGACTTCACCGATCTACACGCCTGGGCGGAAGTCTATCTGCCTGGAGCGGGCTGGGTGGGGCTTGATCCCACGTCCGGTTTGTTGACCGGGGAAGGGCATCTCCCGTTGGCCGCGACACCGGCGCCGCAACTGGCGGCCCCGATTTCGGGAGCGGTCGACACGTGCGAAGTCGAGTTTGATTTCAGCATGTCGATCTCGCGAATCCATGAAGATCCGCGCGTCACCAAGCCCTACACGCCCGAACAGTGGCACCAGATTGATGCCGTAGGGCATCAGGTGGACGAGTCGCTGCGCTCGCGCGACGTCCGCTTGACCATGGGAGGCGAACCGACCTTCGTCTCCATCGACGACATGGAATCGCCCGAGTGGAACACCGCTGCGGTGGGAGTTCACAAACAGCAATTGTCCGATCGACTTGTGCGGCGTTTACGGGATCGGTTTGCTCCGCAAGGGGTGCTGCATTTTGGACAGGGGAAGTGGTATCCCGGGGAGCCGCTGCCGCGTTGGGCCTATTCCTACATCTGGCGAAACGATGGCGAACCGATCTGGGACCGCGCCGACCTGCTGGCCGACGTTGGGGTGCGTGGGAATTGTACGCACGAAGAGGGACTCGAATTCCTGTCGGCGTTTTGCGGCAATCTGGGAATTAGTGCCAAGTGGATTCGGGCGGCACATGAAGACATCTGGCATGTGATTGAGCAAGAACAGAAACTTCCGATCGACGTCGATCCTCGCGAGTTCGAACTGGATGATCCACGGCAACGGCAGGAGCTTGCTCGATTGATTGAGCGGGGCGGTGCGCTGACTCCCTCGGGCTATGTACTGCCACTGACGAAAGCGTGGTGGCAAGCCAAGGCGGGCTGGACCTCGGGGCCGTGGCCATTCCGCTCCGAACGTCTGTTCCTGATCCCCGGCGATTCCCCCGTCGGCTTGCGATTGCCACTTGACTCGCTACCCGTCAGCAGCATCAGCAGTCGAACCATTTATGCGGTCGACCCCTTTGATGGCCGCGTCCCGTTGCCGGGGTACGCGGAGATTCGCCGAGCCGCTCGTGACCTGCGTCTGCGAGAGGTCGCGGAGTCCCGCATTACCGAACAGCAACGCACCACGGACATCGGTGTCGACCAACCCAGCCCCGACGACCTGGAACCTTTGGGAGTCGTCGCCACCGCCATGTGTGTCGAGGCACGCGATGGTCGGCTGCATGTCTTCCTGCCACCAGTGGCGCGACTGGAGGACTGGTTGGAATTGGTCAATGTGGCCGAGCAAACGGCGGAAGAGGTCGAGTTGCCTGTGGTGCTTGAGGGGTACATGCCGCCGCACGATTCGCGCATCAGCATGATCAAGGTGACGCCCGACCCGGGCGTGATTGAGGTGAACGTGCATCCCGCCGCGAACTGGGATGAGTTGAAGAGCATCACCTGTGGAATTTACGAAGAGGCGCGGCAGGCACGACTGGGGACCGAGAAGTTTCAACTCGATGGACGGCACACTGGGACCGGCGGAGGCAATCACATTGTCCTGGGGGGGGCGACGCCCGCCGACAGTCCATTTCTCCGCCGACCGCACCTGCTGCGAAGTTTCGTGGCGTATTGGAACAACCATCCGTCGCTGTCGTATCTGTTCTCGGGCATGTTCATCGGCCCCACCAGCCAGGCGCCGAGGACGGACGAAGGCCGTGCCGATGCCCTGTACGAACTCGAAATTGCGTTCCAGCAAATTCCCTATCAGGCCGAGCTTCCCAATTGGATTGTCGACCGAGTGTTCCGCAATTTGTTGATTGATCTGACCGGGAACACGCATCGTGCCGAGATTTGCATCGACAAGCTCTACTCTCCCGACCATTCCGCTGGTCGGCTCGGGCTGGTGGAACTACGCGGGTTC
>JAGQQB010000220.1 GCA_020426425.1 Planctomycetaceae bacterium
GTCGGTAAACGATCCAGATCGTAGAACACGACGGAATCTTCGCATGTGTCGTGATAGGCTCCCACGAAGGTGGTGTCTGCGGGGATGGCAATTCCCTGTTCGGCAACGAGTGCCCGAACTCGCCAGTCATTCGCCATTTGGGCGAACGCCCGCGCATTGGGTCCGCCCCGTTTCCCGGCACAAGCCCCGCAGCAATACGACGACTCATGCGGATTGTTGAGACTGGACGATCCGTGGCCACACACAATGAACAACCGTGAAAAGTCTTCTGGTCTGGTCAGACCGATTTCCTGTAACAGCCGCACGACCACATTGGCCATTTCCTGGGTCGAATAGCCCACGTGTCCGTTCGCTGGCCCGGGCGGATCGTCAAACCGTTCGAGTTGTAACTGGGTGACCGGCGGTGGTTGAATCAGCGATCCAAACCGGCGTTGAATCCTCGCGGTCATACGCGGGAACAAGACGCGAGCGACCAGCGGCGCCGTCGCTAGCGAGCCTACAATCCCCGTGACAATTCCCCCCAGGAAAGTCCGGCTGCGGGTATGAAACGCACGACTGAACAGGCCAAGTTGACGACGGATCAACGCACGACTCTGATGCGCCCCCTCGAATGTGTAGCCGACATCCTCTTGAACATAATGCGCCGGAGTGACGACTGCTGGACACAACGGCTTGTAGAACCCATCGGCGGCACCGCGGTAATACATCGCGACAGCGAAGAACCCGGCAGCGCCGAATGTCTGACACGTCGGACGGACCTCCTCCAGATGACGGCGGAACGACTCCTCCCGGTCATCAATGCAGGTCATCAGCTGGAACTCGGGCCGGTCACGCCATGGGATGGGCATCGCGCGTCGCCGCGCGGAATGGATTGCGACCGCATCGAGCACGGAGTAGCGATAGTTCCGTTCATACGCCTCGTGGAACACTCGTCGCCGTTCGAACGAGGGAAAGTCGTCCACTTCGTCGCTCAAACGGCGCCAGTCTGCTGCGCTCAATTGCAGTAACTCCAGCGGTGTCCAACCGAGCATCTGCGCGACTTGGAACAGCAGGAACGCTTGACGCTCTCGGTTCAGCGGGACGGGCTCTGCAAGATGCTGGCCGGCAATACTCAAGATCTCATGCAAATTACAGCCGACTCCGAACTGCTGTCGTCCGAGGTGACACATCGCGTGTCTTTCGAGGATCAACTGCACCGCGAGCAACCCAGTCAACGAACCTTTGGGAATGCGATGCACCACCCAGTCGATCCCGGATTCCAACTGCCAGATCATTCCTGCCCAGCCCCCCAGAGAAAGCAAGGTCTGCGTGATGAATTCCTCACGCTGCTCCTCGGCAATGCCCAATTCGACCAGCGACCGAAGCACCGATTCTTCCGCTGTCACCCCCTCGCGTTTCAACGCGGCCAGTTCACGCGGGACCAGTTGCAACCAGCGATCGATGCCCGGCGCCGACGTCGAGTACAGTTCGACGAAGGCTTCAAAGAAGCCAACATCGCGATTGGGAAGCACCCAATCGGAGTATCCTTGATCCAGGTACGCCGAACAAAACCGAATGAGCAATCCATGCACATCCCGGTCGACGTCTTCACCCGTCGTGTGCAACAACAGATCACGGGGGCGAACCGATGTGGATCGCCGCGTGACAGCTGGTTCATCCCCCACGCCGTTGAGGCAAATTCGCCACAGCAGACGCAGCGTAAACGCCTCCCAGTTTCGAATGGTCCACTTGCTCGAGTCCCGCCCAAACTTCGTCAGCAGTTCATCAATCTCGCCGAACTGATCCGCTCGATCTGCTGAAGTCTCCAGCCATTTGCGAGCCGCTGAGATCATACGGGCGCGGTTGATCTCCGAGGTTTGTTCACGAAATCGCTCAAGTGCGTCGGTCTCGGCGACCACCCAGCGCAATTCGGCATCTGGCCCAATGTGCAACGGATGGCAGAGCATGGCCAGCCGAATTTCCAGTAGCGATCCGAGCCCATTGACCTCCTCACCACAACGTGGCCCCAGATCGTCACGGACAACCGCTTCGAGTTCGCTGTCCGTGATTCGCCCTTGTCGCCGAAGATCCCGAAATCGTCGCTCGGTCAAGTACGGTTCAGCGCCGTAGGTCGACAATGCGGCGCGAACCCCTTGATCGAAGGGCAGATGCTCGAACGCCTCAAGATTGTTGCGATAAACAAAGACTTCGAGCGGTCCTTGCGTGGGCAGCAGCCGGGCCGCTTGCTCCACCAGTTGAGGGATCGAGTCTATCTCCACATCCGTTGATTCTTCGGTGAGTTCCAAGGCAGTGGGCGGGCTGAGTCGTCGCTGCGGTCGGGGCTGACGCGGCAGGACAGGGCGGGCGAGCTGATCCTCATTCGATCAGTGACTCAAGCTTAGTTGCCATTCCGCACGCGGAGCCAACGGCGAATGCGGATTTTTCCAAGATCAAGAAACACCCCACAGGTGATTCGGCTGGCAGGTGCCGAAACCGACCCTCTATACTTCTGTTGAGTTATCCGTGTTCAGGCTCTGTTTTCCCACATGGATCACTCAAGCCCGCCGCTGCTCTCCCCGACTTCGAGGCTTCCCACCCATGCGCCTGCACCTGTTGACCGCCGCTGGTATCGCAGCAATTCTTAACGCAACCTTAACAATCACCCTCGTCCACGCTGCGGATGAGCAGGCGCGAGAACAGATCGCATCGCCGTTCACCGCCGAGCAACTTGAGTTCTTCGAGAAGCAGATTCGTCCAGTGTTCGTCGAGCATTGTCACGAATGCCACAGCGGCAAAGAACGCGAAGGGGGACTGCTCGTCACCTCACGCTCGCTACTGCTTCAAGGAGGCGATTCCGGTCCTGCCGTGATACCGGGCAAGGTCGGCGCAGGCGAACTGCTCGCGGCCCTGAGCTACGACCCCGATGGCTACCAGATGCCGCCCGCCGGCAAGTTGGATGACGCCATCATCGCGGACATCCGCACCTGGGTGGAGCAGGGGGCCGCGTGGCCGAAAGAAGCAACGGTCGCCAGCACCGACGAAGGCATCAATCTCGCCGAACGGGCGCAACACTGGTCGTTTCAACCATTGCAGTGCCCGGGCATCCCGGATGTCGCTCAGCCCGATTGGTGCCGCAACCCGATCGATCAGTTCCTGCTGCAGCGACTCGAACAGGCGCAGCTTGCTCCAGCGCCCGAGGCTGACCGCCGCACGTGGCTGCGGCGTGTGAATTTTGATGTCATTGGCCTGCCACCGACCCCTGCCGAAGTGGACGCCTTCCTCGCCGACGAATCACCAGACGCATACAACAAAGCCATCGAGCGACTCCTCGCCAGTCCGCACTTTGGCGAACGCTGGGCGCGGCACTGGCTCGACCTCGCCCGCTGGGCGGAAAGCAATGGTTATCAACACAATCGCGATCGCCCCTATGCATGGCGATATCGGGACTGGGTCGTCGACGCATTTGCAACGGGCATGCCCTACGATGAGTTTCTGCGTCAACAGATCGCAGGGGACGAACTTTCTCCAGTCGAGCCGGACAATCTGATCGCCACCGGCTTCCTCGCCGCCGCCCGGTACAGCGGCAACGAGCTCGACAAAGAGATTCAGCGGAGCGATCTACTGGCCGATGTCGTCAATACCACGGCCCAATCCTTCCTCGGACTGACGATGGAATGTGCGCAGTGCCACAGTCATAAATTTGATCCGCTGACAATTCGCGACTTCTACCGGTTTCAGGCGTTCTTCCTCCATGGTCAACCCGGGAACGTCGTCCTCTCCGCAGACCACCAGCACGCAGCACAACTGATCGCCGCACGCTGGCAGCTTTTCGACTCTGTCCACGACCGCATGGTCGCCTCCAAACGCAAGTCCGGCGTCCCTGAACCCATCTACGTCATTCCCAAGTCCGTGATCGGCGGGATGAAGCCTGAGGAGAAAGCTCGATTCAACGCTCTCGAAGCCGAGATCGCGCAGATCGACCAAACGTGGAGTTTCTACTCGCCGGTTTCGGCGGCAGAAGAAATCCCCATCGCACCGCACGACATGCGCTGGCCGCTGCCGCGACAGCCGCAACTGCTCCAGCAACTGCGCGGCATGATCCTCATCCGCGGTGATGCAAAGTCACCTGGTCCGGAAGTTTCCGCTGGCTGGCCCGCCCTGTTCGGCCCCACACCTGCCAACCTGGAGCATCCTCGCACCGCCCTCGCCAACTGGATGACCGCGCCCGACAACCCCCTCACGGCCCGCGTGTGGGTGAACCGCATCTGGCAGTGGCACTTTGGCGTGGGACTTGTCGAAACAAGTGCCGACTTCGGGACGCAAGGGACACATCCCTCACATCCAGAACTGCTCGATTGGCTCGCCGCTGAACTCATCGAGAGCGGCTGGGACACTCGACACATCCATCGACTGATCCTGAATTCCGCCACGTTCCAACAGTCCTCCGAGTTCTCTGCAGCCAATCATCAGATCGATCCGAAGAACCGACTGCTGTGGCGCTGGACACCGCGCCGTCTCGAAGCTGAAGCGATTCGCGATTCGATCCTGTCAGTCTCAGGCCGATTGGAGTCGTTCGCTGGTGGTCCGAGTCGGGAGGACAACGCTCCGGTGCGAAGCCTCTATTTGAAACAAAAGCGAGACAATCTACCCGATCAGCAACTGCTGTTCGACAGCGCAAACGCGCTGACCAGTTGCTCACGGCGCCGCGTCTCGACGTCTCCATTGCAACCATTGTGGCTGCTCAATAGTCAATTCGCGCAGTCCGCCGCCCGGCATCTCGCCGAGCGAGCCCAATCGGTTTCCCAGGCCATTCGGCTCGCCTATGGACGCGAACCACAACAAGCCGAATTACAACAGCTGCAATCACTTGCCGATGAATTTGGTCTGCCCGCCGCCTGTCTGGTGCTGATCAACTCGAACGAATTCCTCTACATCCCGTGAGACCATTGTGACCCGGATTTCAGCGCACGATCGATCCCTCGCCGCCTGCCTGTCGCGTCGAACGATGTTGCAAGCGACCGCCGGATTAGGAGCCAGCACGCTGGCATTGCAAACGTTGCTCGCTGCCGATGCCACCCAGTCCCCCACGCAGGGGGTGCCGCACCATCCCGCCACCGCCAGGAGCGTGATCTTCCTGTTCATGGCGGGCGGTCCGAGCCAGGTCGATACGTTCGATCCCAAGCCACTGCTTGCCGAGTTGGCGGGGCAGGATGTCCCAGAGTCGATCGCCCGGCATGTGCCGAAAATCAAGCGCGCTGGACTGCACAATCTGATGGCGTCCCCCTGGGAGTTCCAGCCGCGCGGCGAATGCGGGATGCCCATCTCCACGCTGCTCCCCCACACCGCCCAACTCGCCGATGACCTGTGCATCTTCCGGTCGATGACGCATCGCAACCCAGTGCATGGTCCGGGTGAATGTGTCGCCCTGACCGGTTCGGCCAATGGGCAACGGCCGAGCCTCGGTGCGTGGTCGATCTACGGACTCGGCAGCGAGTCGCACGATCTCCCCGCCTTCATCGCGATGAACCTGCACAACGATGGGATGCAGAATCCCCAGGCGGCTGGCTGGAATTCGGGCTTCCTCCCGTCCTGCTTTCAAGGGACCGTGGTCCGCCCCGACGAAGGGATTCGTGACGTCTCCATGCCAGCGGGTGTCACAACGGCACAACGTCAGCGGGAACTCGCGGTCCTGCGGTCACTCAATCAACAGTTCCTGGATTCGGTGGAGCAGCACAGCGAACTCGATGCCCGCATTCGCAGTTATGAAACTGCCTTTCATTTGCAAACCTCCGGTCCGGAATTGTTCAATATCTCCAGCGAGACAACCGCGACGCAGCAGTTGTACGGCCTGAACGATACAGAACAGCGGATGGTCGGTCTGGGCTGTCTTCTGGGGCGCCGCATGGTGGAACGCGGCGTCCGTTTCGTCCAGATTCGGGTCAGCGGCTGGGATGCTCACTCGAACATCCAGAGCAACCACGAGCGCCAAGCCCGCCGCACCGATGGCCCCATCGCCGCGCTGCTTACCGATTTGAAACGGCGCGGCCTGCTCGACTCGACGCTCGTCGTCTGGGGCGGAGAGTTCGGTCGCACTCCAACCATGGAAGGCCGAGGCAAAGGCCGCGATCACTCCCCCGCCGCATACACTGTTTGGCTCGCTGGCGGAGGCATCCAGGGAGGCCAGATCATCGGCCACACCGACGATCTGGGCTACACCGTCACCGACCACCCCATTGGCCCGCTCGACCTGCACGCCACCATTCTGCATGCCCTCGGTCTGAACTCAAATC
>JAGQQB010000221.1 GCA_020426425.1 Planctomycetaceae bacterium
TCTGCCCCGCGAGTGACGCCGTCTTCTCGTACGATCCTGCCAACGGTAAAGAAATCTGGCGGGTGAACTATCCCGATGGTTACTCGGTCACGCCCCGACCGGTGTATGGGTCGGGTCTGGTGTATGTCTGCACCGGGTTCAACAAGCCGCATCTACTGGCGATCGATCCGACCGGTCAGGGGGATGTGACCGAATCGCATTTGAAGTGGGACGTCGACAAAGCCATCCCGCATTCGCCATCGATTCTGCACCTCGATGGATATGTGTACCTGGTGTCGGACAAAGGAATCGCTTCGTGCCTGGATGCGAAGACAGGCGAAGAACAGTGGCAGGAGCGGCTCGGCGGCAACTTCTCCGCATCGCCGCTTGCTGCTGAAGGCCGCATCTACTTTCAGGATGAGAATGGCAAGACGACCGTTGTTGCCGCGAGCCCGGAGTACAAGATGCTCGGCACGAGTGAATTGAATCCCGACGAACGAACGTTCGCATCGTATGCCGTTGCGCCGGGCGTGCTGTTCCTGCGGAGTGAAGGTGGGCTGTATCGGATTGAACAGAAGTAGCGACCGGTTCGCGCGATCGCTCGATCCTGCCATCGTTTCCATTGTCCCCGAACGAGTTTGCTCATGCTGACCACCAAGTCATTCGCGATGCTGTTGACAGTCGCCGCTCTATTGTGCGGTTCCTCTTCGTTCGTAACAGCGGAGCAGCCAAACATTGTACTCGTCATGGCGGACGATCAGGGTTGGGGGGACATGGCGTACAACGGGCATCCTGTGCTCAAGACTCCGAATTTCGATGCGGCTGCGGCGACCGGGTTGCGGTTCGATCGGTTCTACGCCGCAGCGCCTGTCTGCTCACCGACCCGGGCGAGCGTGATGACTGGCCGGCATCCGAATCGCATGGGAGTGTTCAAGTGGGGCTATCCCATTCGTCCGCAGGAGGTCACGATTGCCGAAGCCTTAAAGACCGCTGGATACACCGCCGGGCACTTCGGGAAATGGCATCTTGGATCGGTGCGGCCAGGGAGTCCGGTGCATCCTGGTGAGAACGGATTCGACGCGTGGCTCAGCGCACCGAACTTCTATGACAACGATCCCATTTTGAGTCGCGAAGGCAAGGCGGTGCAGTTCCAGGGCGAGAGTTCGATGATCGCCGTTGATGCGGCGCTCGACTGGATGCAGACGCAGGTGACGAAGAAGCAACCATTTCTGAGCGTCGTTTGGTTCGGTTCGCCACACAGTCCGCATGTTGCGGCGGAAGAGGATCGAGTGCTGTATGACGATCAGCCCAAGAATCGGCAGCACTTCTATGGAGAAGTCACGGGCATGGATCGCGCGTTCGGCAAGCTGCGTGATGCCCTGACGACCATGGGGATTCGTGACAACACGATTCTATGGTATTGCAGTGACAACGGGGCGCTGCCGAAGGTTGGTTCGTCGGGAGGGCATCGTGGCAATAAGGGGGCGGTCTATGAAGGGGGATTGCTCGTGCCAGCGATCCTGGAATGGCCTGCGAAGATTCCACAGCCCCGTACGACCACTATCCGTTGCAACACCTGCGACATCTATCCGACGCTGCTGGAGATCGTCGGCGTCAACGTCGCGAGTCAGCCGGTGCTCGATGGCGTGAGCCTTGTGCCGCTGATCGGTGGAACGGACGCGCCACGATCCAAGGGAATGGGATTCTGGGATTACACGATTGGCGGCATCAGTACGCCGTCGGCGAAATGGATGGCCGATCTGCTCGCCGCGCAACAGGCAGGGGAGTCGATTGAACCGAATCTCGAAAGTCAGCGCGCCGCCGAGTTACCGAATCCTGCATACTCAACGACCAGTTTCCTGGGTCACTCGGCATGGACTTCGGGCGATTGGAAGCTGCACCGCATCGAGGACAAGAAGGGGCAGGTGCGATGGGAGCTGTACAATCTGCGGCAGGATCCGGTGGAGAAGAAGAATCTGATCGACACCAATGCGGCGCAGGTGGATCAGCTGCGACCGGAACTGCTCTCGTGGCTGGCGTCAGTCGCCCAGAGTTTGAACGGAGCCGATTACGTGGCCGCTCGGCCGTAGACGAACCGACTCCTTGCGACCATCCTCTTCCAAGTGACACAAACTTTGGGCAATGGCCATGACTTCTGCTCCCCTGTTTTCGATCCTGTTTCTGATTGCTGGCTGCATCGTGATTCCGGTGCTGCTCACCGGCATCTCAACCGTCGCACTACGCATCGCCACGGGCGTGTTGCGGATGGATTCGATCACTCTGCCGCAGGCGTTTCGGGTTGCCTGGATCACGGTGCTGGTGAGTCTCGCGTTGCGGTTGCCGCAGATAGTAATGCGGGCAAATGCGGTGCTGGCAATGATGAACATGGGCTCGCGTGGAGGTCGATTCGGACAGCCCTACGAAATGAGCACCTACGTGTTGAACGGAGTCGGCGCGGTGGACTTGCTGGTCACACTCTGCGTCATTCTATTCGCGATGCTGCTCCTACGGCGCGAGTTTCGCCCGGATGATCGGTATGATCGGTTTGATGATGACGCGGAGCAGCCTGCTCCGCCGGCCGTCAAGGTGTTGCCATACCCTGACGCCCTGTTGCTCGCGTCGGTGCATTATGCACTGACCATTCTGGGCATGATTTGCATCACCGTGCTGTTGACCGCAGTGTTCACGCTGTTGACCAGCGTATGAGGCATTGCGTGATAGGTCGGCCAGCCATCTGCGGCAGATTGCGTCCTGCGACCGGACCGTTACTATGCGCGTGGTCCGATGATATCTCAGGAAGTTGCTACTGATGCCTCAAGCGATCTCTCATTTCACGTTTGACAACGGCTTAACGCTGCTGGTCGAACCGATGCCGCATGTCCAGTCGGCTGCATTTGCCATCCTGACACCGGCCGGGACGATCTATGAACCGCCGAATCGCAATGGGACCGCCGCGGCGCTGACCGATCTGATTATGCGTGGTGCGGGTGAACGGGATTCACAGGAGCTGATTGGAACACTCGATGCGCTCGGCGTGCAGGCGCATGAGCATACCGGCTGGAACTTCATTTCCTTCAGCGGAGCGACCATCGCCTCAAACCTGGTGCCGGCGCTGGAGCTGTATGGCGATGTGCTGCAGCGCCCACGCCTACCGGAACATCAGTTTCTCGCGGTGATGAGTGGCGTTGAACAGAATCTGCTCGCGATTGAAGATGAACCGCAGCGGCAGGTGTTTATTGAACTGCGCAAACGGCTGTATGAGTCGCCCTGGAATCGACCTTCAGATGGAACGCTCCAGGAAGTGGAAGTGATTTCCTACGGGGACATTCGGGAGCAGTTCGAGCGATCTGTGCGACCGAATGGCACGCTCATTGGGATTGCTGGGAATGTCGATCCGCTCGAAGTGCGGGATGCGGTCGAAAGGATTTTTGGCAGTTGGCCACGGGGTGCAGAGCCAGTGGTCCAGCCGTCGCCTTCACCTTGGAAGGATGAGTTCCTTGTGCATCCTTCGACACAAACGCACATCGGTCTGGCGTATCCGGCGGTGCCGTATGGCGATGCTCAATACTTCGCCGCGTCCGCTGCGACGAGTGTGCTCAGCGGCGGTAGCAGTTCGCGACTGTTCACCGAGGTCCGCGAAAAGCGGGGGTTGTGCTACTCAGTCGATGCGAATCTCAGCAGCCTGAAGGACAAAGGTCACGTCCTCGCGTATGCCGGGACCACGACCGACCGGGCACAGGAAACGCTCGACGTGATGCTGCAGGTGATTCGTGATCTCGGTGAGAACATCACTGACGAGGAACTGTCCCGTTGCAAAGCGCGCGACAAGAGTGCCCTGGTAATGCAGCAGGAGTCGACCCCCGCCCGGGCGAGTTCGATTGCCCGCGACTGGTTCTATCTGGGTCGAGTGCAGACATTGGAGGAGATTCGGGGGAAGATCGATGGCCTGCAGGTTCGCGATCTGCTCGACTACCTCGATGGCCATCCCCCAGAACCGATTACTGGCTTCTGCGTGGGTGAACGGGCGTTGGACTTTCGGCATTCGCCACAGGCGAATTAAGCGGGCATGGGTTTGTCGCGGGCTGATTTATGTTGGCGCATCATTCTTCGTAGCTGGCATGGTTTTCCCCAGCACGTCCATTGGGACAGCCGGTCTCCGTTGCCGTCCCAACCGAACTGGAGGCGTCGAGGGCGAATGGCGAGCCATTTGAACCCGAAGATTGCAAATTCGCAGACGTCTTGAAGATTGAGGCTCCATCGGGTCGAAATCCCGTGTAAGGTGAAAGGGGCGGGGGCTGCGAGACTTCTCGGGGGTGATGCGAAATCAGTTTTCTATCGTCTGCGAGAGTCCCTCCCCACAACGGTAGGGCCAGTGTGATGTCAAAGGTTCGGAATATCCCTGCGAATGGCCTGCAGCGTGTCATGCTGCTTTGGGAGAACGAACGGCCGGTCAACGCCACCCATGCATACACCTTTCCCGCGAACTTTCCAGTTTCGTACGAGGAGTTTCGCGAGGTCGCCGTCTACATTCTGAGCCAGGCTTGTCTGGCCCATGTCACGGCGACCGTCGACCGGCTGGAACTGCGTTATTCCGGTGCTACGGACGAAATCCCCATCGAACGAATCCAGTATCACGGCAACATCGCAGAGGCATTCCAGGGCTTGGCGTGCGAGCAACTGCAAACCCCGTTCGCTAAAGAGGGCTGCCCACTGCGTTTCGTTTGGTTGGAACCTGAAGTGCCGGGCACGCAGGCCACCGGACTCTTGACTTGCTATCGGCATGCTGTGGCGGACGGCGCAACGGTGATGCAGGTGCTTCGTCAGATTCTGGCCAGGGCGGTGGGGCTGCCCGCTCAAACGCCATTGGAGCTGTTCGATGGAGATCTGACGCGGGAGTGCCGGAAGTTGGGGCTGACGGCCTGGAGTCGGTTCCGGTCGGCTGCCAGCGAGCTCTGGGAATTTGCCCGATGCCGTGCGTTTCCCCGCCCATTGCAGGGTCAGGGACGCCCCATCGCAATGACGCACTCGCAGCAAATTAGCGTCGCCGCAGCATTGCTCACAGCCCGCTCACTCGGTGTCACGATCAACGACTTGGTTAGCTCGGCTTTGATGGAAGGTCTGATGCAGTTGTTCCCCGGGCGCAGCTGGAACCCCATGGCCACGAGGATCGCCATACAGTGCTCGGTCGATCTGCATGTTCCACTAGGACTCTCGCCGCATGTCGTGGGCCAGCTGCTCGGTTCCTACCAGCTGCGCTGCAAACATTCCTCCGCTGCGAGCTTTGAGCAGCAAACGCTCTGGGTGGGCAAGGAATCACGGCGGATGAAACAGCACAGGACCGCCGTCCTCCAACCGCACGGCATGAACCTATCGTTTCGTTCAATTCAGTTGCTACCGCAACCGATGGGGCTGGATCTGCAAAAGTTCTGCATGCCGATCTGGGGTGGAGTCAGCAACATCGACGCGCGTGGTCTGTTCATGGATTTGCCTGCTAACTGTCAGCTCATGGATTGTCGACGATTCACTGACGTCGGGGAGCTAATTCCCATTTATGTTGCCGTCACCTCCGTGAATGATCGAATCAGTCTTGCGACCACATTCCGTGAGGGAATCTTGAGCGAGCGCGAAGTCCACGCCCTGATGAACGGCATTTGCCGTCGCATGAACAGCCATTCAGATTCTCGGTTACAGCGGCAGCATGACCGCAAGGAAGTGATTTCAGTCACGGGCATTCGCTAAACGTAAGAACGCAAATGTGACATGGACCAAAGGATCAAGCCCACCTGAATGCAGATGGGCTTGATGGATTGACTAGGTTGTCGACCGGGAACTATGCCGATGGTCCCATCGGTTGTGGATTCACGGCTGGTCCCGATTGCTCTGGGGCGGCATCAGGAATTGGGCGACCGACTTCGTGCTGAGGCACGTTGGTTCCGCATCCTCCGGTGCAGCCACCGCCGTAGATGCCGTAGGTCGCTCCGCAGGTGCCGCAGTTACTGACCGGCTGGCAGCAGTTCTGGACAGGGACCATGCGGCAGACTTCGTAGGCGATCTGACGCGGAACACATCGGCTTACATACCGAGTGACCGTGTATGGCTCCTGACGGCTCACGGTGCGGGCGACGCGATGCGTCACGGTGTACGGCACCTGCTTGGAGACGCAGTAAGGAATCGTGCGGGATTTTGTTTCGGTGACGATCCGGCAGGTCTGGACTGGAATCTGCTGCGTGCGGACTTCGCTGACCATGCGACAGACCTGATACGGAATGTCGCGAGTCTTCG
>JAGQQB010000222.1 GCA_020426425.1 Planctomycetaceae bacterium
CATGACCGGGTCCTCACCATGGCCGTAAACATTCGCCGGAACAAGACCTGCGCGTCGCAGGCGACGGCATGCCGTGCTGCCTTTGGCTTCGCGAACGTCAATCGCAATTGTACCCAATGCGGACATAACTTCAGTCTTTCCACAGGATCGCCACGCACAGCGACCGTACTAGCTTGAACCTTATTGCCACCAACACCTTACGTTGGGCGGCCAGCACATTCCCCAGACGACACGGCCTCAGCCGCAATCGGGAAAGTCCCGAAAGGTAACGAGGCCCAGATAGAAGTTCAAGCGAATCGCGACCTGATTGCAGGAGCCCGCATCGAGATGGCCATCGGAAATCCCGGCCAATTCGGTTCCACCGGAGCTTCGGCTTCGAACTGCGGCCTCGCACGGGCTCAGCGTAGCACGTTCGCTCCGCGACAAAGTCGTCTTGGCAGAAAAACCCCATTCGTCGTACATTTCGGCCCCCTGCATTGGCTTCACTGGGGTTCTCCCGCCGCCAATTCCCACCTTCCCGGTACGCACAAGCGTTCCCCATCGTCCATGTTTCCCCACTCCCCCGGAAAGCAACTCGCGCTCATCGCGATGCTGTTGATCGTCTCGAGCGGCTGTGTCAGCAGGCGGATGACGATCCGTACCGATCCACCGGGGGCGCTGGTGGAAGTCGATGGGCAACGCCTCGGCCTTTCCCCGGTCTCGATGGACTTCACGTACTACGGGACACACGAGATCACGCTGTCGGCTCCCGGCTACGAAACGGTGACTCTGCAACAACCGGTCGCCCGTCCGTGGCATCAGGCGGTTCCGGTCGACTTCGTCTCGAACCACTTCCTGGGAACGCACATCACGGATCGACACGACTTTGTCTATCACCTGCGCCCACGCCAGAAGCCGCTGAACGAGGAAGTCGAACTCATCGATCGTGGCCAAAACTTCCGCTCCCAGTCCCAAGTGGGACCGCTGCCTTGAGAGAGGCCAGAGGTGAGGGTTAGAGGCGGGGCCGTTGCTGGTTGGTCGTTCCGAGCTGCTTGCCACTTGACCCCGTTAAATTCTCTCTATTCCCCCCGTATTCACAAATCCGACCTCTTCCAGCGCGCGGAACTGGGTTGGTTTTGAAAAACGATCGCAATTTGCGGGACATGCTGCCGATAACATCTGTAGCGAACATCAGGGGAACGTGCTCCACGCGCGCTGTCGCGAACGCTCGGCCTGTGGATTCAAGGACAGAACAAATCGGCGACCATGCTGTCACCGAACAGGGAGAAGGATCTCATGCAACGGACATCTCTGCCCACTTTGGCCGGTGTACTGCTGGCAGCCCTTGTCGGGGCTTCGGGATGCCAGTCGATGTCAACCATCAGCCGGGGGCAAAGTCCCGCAGATCCAGCCATCCAGGCGGCGGGCTTCCATCACGCACCGTGCAGCGACGTGACGCACTACGGCGAAGTCCAGAATACTGGTCCAGGCTGCGGTCCTCAGGGATGCCCATCGGGTTACTGCCCTCAGGGGGGCTACTGTCCCGAGGCTGGCTACGGATACGGTGGCGGCATGTGCCCTCACGGCCCCGGCTGCCGCAGCTGTGGATGCGGGAATCACCTCGATTGGTATCCTCGTCATCACATGAGCTACTCGTATTCCGCACCCAACGATCTGAAATACCCCACGCCGAATTCACCATCTGGTGTGATTCAGTATCCGTACTACACACTGAAAGGTCCCAGCGACTTCTTCCGCCAGTAGTCCGCCACATGTCTCGCAGGACGTGATCCCATTCAAAGCCGCAACGCGCCTCGACCATCTGGTTGAGGCGTGTTCCATGTGTGCCCAACGCAGAAATGGCCGACACTCGTAGCAGATGCTCTGCGAGTGTCGGCTACATCAAGTGGCGGACCACCGGACTTCAAGATTCGATCAGGTCCGGAGGTAACCAAAGCTTGTCGCGAATCGCGATGAAGAGCGTTGCGGCGATCATGTCGGCGGTGGTGCCCGGATTGCGGCGATGGCCATCGCCGCGTAGCCACTGATCGAATTCCTCCAAATGCTGTTGTCCCAGGTCGGTGATCGGCCAACCTGCCGCCAGCACCGCAGCGGCGCGCTCGCCCGCCTCTCGCGCCCTATCTTCGCCCGACTTGCGGGTGATCAGACTGTCGGGAATCGTACTCAGCAGATCGAGGTAGGTGCCGATGACGATCTGTTCCCAATCCATCGTTCGCTTGCTCCAGCGCAGCAGGCCTGGCAACGCGACCTCGAACAGATCAGCGTAATCGGTCGCGTACTGCCGGGCGATGGTGTCGCGGTCGGCGGCGAGGCGCATAATCTCAACCAGAGGCAGTGTGGGCTCGCCAGCTAGATCCTGGGCGTTGGATGTCCCCATGCCTCCAGGCTGCGCAGCGCGAATGGCGGCGTAGACCAGTCTACTGTCGGCGACAGTCAAACCGCGCAGTACTTCACCAATGCCACTTTGCAGCGATTGATCTGGCGGAACTGCCGCGAGGGGAGCCAGCAACAGAATGATCCCCAGATTCGTATTCCGTCCAACGGCAGCTTGAGTGGACTCAACGGCGTTGAATACTGCCTGACCCACGCCAGATTCTCGGGCCTGTGCTAAGCGCGGCGCTGCCGCAGTTGCAGATGTGACGAAGTCGGCGAATGTCAAATCTGCAAACGCCGCACCGGGATGCACGTTCCCCGGTTTCCGCGCCGCCGCCTCCAGCAAGCAAGCCGCTTCCAACTGCCCCGACAGTGTGTTGAGCGAAAGTCGCGGCAAGACAGACATCGGTGAGGGAATCCGAGACTCAATGCACGAAAATCGAAACAAGCACCTGGAATCAAGATCCCTGCATCGCAGCTGAGGCAGGTATGAAGATTATTCCCGATCTGGGAATTCGCGCTGCGGATTGCTTCGAATTTCGTGCTGCGAATTCTGGGTGACCCCGCACTACCTTGGCGGCAGCATCGGCCCGAGGACTTTTCCAAACTCGGAGAGGTTCTGTGACTGAGTCAGAATCCGACCGTCGCCTTCGAAATTCAGGACAATCCCTTCGCCAGCCAGGAAGGATTGAATCCAGGAGGAACCGGCCTTACTGAGCTTGTAGTCCATCGTGTCTTCAAACGCGACGACATGGCCTGTGTCGACAATCATCTCGCCATCGAGTTGCTGCTCAGCGATCCGGCCAAACGCGGCGACGAGCAAAGTCCCCTTCCCGCTGACTTTCAAGAAGAATGGAGCCTCCCCGGTGAGGAATCCTTTGAAGCCTTGAAACTGCGTGTCAAGTTCCAGTCCCGGGGTCGATCCCAGATAGCTGCCGCCAGCACACAGCCAGTCGGTCGAGCCATCGAGTTCAATCGCCCATACTTCCCCCATGGAGGTGGGGGCCAGTCCGATTTCACCCGACTGACCGCTCTCGACCGAGTAGTTCGCAAGGAAGAACTTTTCCCCGGAAAGCATCCGCTTCAGTCCGCCCAGGATGCCCCCTTTTCCGCGACTCTTGGTGGTGACATCGACATCGATGTTCGCAGAGGCCCGGTACAACGCGCCAGCGTCGGACACGAACTCCTCGCCGGCGGACAATGTCACCAGTGCCGATGCGAATGCCCCTTCTCCCTGGATCCTGATATTCATGTTCGTTCCCCATGAATTCGTCGAAACGTATTTGCCTGTCCCATCGCGAGCCGAGATAGCCGTGTTACCACTAGCAGTAGCCACGCAGCCATTTGGCCAAGGCGCCCATGTGGCGGCTCTGCACCCAGATCTTCCCTCTGCCGGAAAATTTCAGCACGAGTCCTTCGCCGGAGAATAGAGTCTGCTTCCAGCCTCCCATCCCCGTCACCTCATACTGCAGTCCCGGCTCCCACGCGACTGCATGTCCGGTATCAACGATGTATTCGCCATCGATCTCCTTCTCGATCACACCGCCATAGCCGTTGAAGAACAGTTCGCCGGATCCAGACGCTTCCAGAAAGAACGCCCCTTCACCAGAGAAGAACGCCTTAAGGCCCCCAAACCGTGGCTTGAGATTCACCCCAGGTGTGCAGGCCATGAACGCGCCAGCGGTCAGGATCAGCGTGTCGCCATTGAGTGTCCGCTGCTGAATACAGCCCGGAGTCGCTGGCGCGAAGGCGACGAATCCTGGTTCGTCTTCGGCCGTGTATTCCCCGACGAACAACGATTCCCCACCGACAATGCGGCGAATCATCCCTTGCAGAAAGCCACCCATAATCCGGCTGGTCATCGCCAGATCGGTGCTCATACGACTCATCGAGCCCGCCTCGGCCCGGATCGTTTCGCCCGGACTGAGCACCACCTTGAGTTCACCGTAATCGGGATTGCCAACAATCGCAAATTCCATGGACCGCCCCTAAGAAGATGGATGCACTCGGGATGTGAACTGGGAGTTCGTGCCCCGTCTAGAGGTGACCAGCGGAATACGAACACAACGTCACGAGATGGTGAACGTCAGACGCTTGGCAGCATAAACGATCATCGATGCAGGTGTCCAACGTGACCTGATTTGGTCGCCGTTACCTGGTGCGTCCGCTCGATGGTGATCGTACCCGCTGCCGCCAGCGTCAGAGATGTTTGTTCAAGGACTTCGCCAACGATTCGCGGACGTGCCAATTAGGGCAGGCTCCCGCCCCTACTCCGGATACACCCACGGTGTCCGATATTCGCGACGCAGCAGGGCGTTGGCTTCTGGTGAGTTTAGAATCTGTTCCTGTTCGCCATCCCAGTCGAGACTTTGCCCTGTCTTCCAGGAGATCATGCCAAGCAGGCTCAGGTTGGTCGCAAGGTGCGATTGCTCCACTTCGGCGACCGGTTTAGTGCGAGTTTCGATCGCGCGGAGGAAGTCCTGCCACAGCAGTGCGATGTTGTGTCCGTCCGGTTCTTGCAGTTCGGGATCCTGATGAATGGGCTCTTGCCGATCTTTCGCCGGATAGAAGGTCCAGCCATCGCGCCAGCCCATGTGGAAGACCCCTTCGGTACCATAGAAGTAACAGCCGAAAGGATGCTTCTCCGCTCCATTTCCACCAAAGCGATGGTGCTGCCACGTCGCGGTGAATGACTCGAACTCGTAGATCACCGACTGTGAATCTGGTGCATCGGAGGTTTGGGCCTCATCGCTGAGTACCGGCGCACCAGCGATGGGACGACCGCCGGTGGAGAAGACCCGCTTGGGATATTTCTCGTCAGTCCACCACAGCAGTTGATCGAGCCAGTGGACCCCCCAGTCCCCGAGCGTGCCGTTGGCAAAGTCGAGAAAGTTGCGGAAGCCACCGGGGTGAATTTTGCGGTTGAATGGCCGCAATGGTGCCGGTCCGCAGTACAAATCCCAGTCGAGACCATCAGGAATCTCACTGTTGGGTGTCGGCTGCTCTGGTCCGCCGCGCCCATGCACAAACATTTTCACGAGGCCCACCTGCCCCACCTTCCCTGACTTGAGGAACTCCATCCCAGAGACATGGTGCGGTCCAATGCGGCGATGCAGCCCCACCTGGACCACGCGATCGGATTGCAACGCGGCATTCACAATCGCGCGGCTCTCCTGCACTGTGTGTCCGGTCGGCTTTTCCAGGAAGACATGCGCTCCCGCCTTGAGCGCGTCGATCGTATTCAACGCATGCCAGTGATCCGGCGTGGCGACGATGACGATCTCCGGCTTCGCCTCGTCGAGCATGTCGCGGTAATCACGATACGACTTTGGTGCGTCACTCGTTTCGGCGGCAAGTTCATCGGCCGAAGACTCGAGTTGTGCGGCATCGCAGTCGCACAGCGCGACCACCTGCGACTGCCCCGCCTTGACCGCCTCTTTGAGGATGTTCATCCCCCACCAGCCTGAGCCGATGAGCGCTGTACGGTACTTGCGAGCTTTGTCAGCCCCGAGCAGATACGGCGACGAGAACACCAGACTGGCGGCAGCCGCCGATTTCAGGAAGGTACGACGTGTGCGTGACATAATTGTTTGGGGCGAGATGGAAACGCGAAATCCGAAATCCGAAACAGATGTGTTCGCAAGCGGTGCCAACTTACAGGACCGGTCAGGATATCAGTGTTGGTAGACGCTGCCCACTGGACCGCGATGCGCGCTGTGGTTTCCCCGCTGCTGCAGCGTCCGCGCAGGGAACACCTTAAAAACAAAGGACACATAGTCGTTGATCGCTCCGCGATCAAACGCTGGATGACGGAGCCATCCACCATAGTGGTCCTGCGGACCTTGCCAACGCATGGATGCGA
>JAGQQB010000223.1 GCA_020426425.1 Planctomycetaceae bacterium
GGGGATTTTCTGTTACGAAATCGCCCGTCAGCGAAGCAACGTCACGCAGACGCGAAAGGCGTTGCCACGATCTTCGTAGTTGCGGAACTCCCCAAAGCTCGCGCATCCGGGCGAGAGCAGAATTACGTCGCCTGGCTGGGAGAGTCGCCACTGCAGTTCGACTGCTTCGCTGAGTGAGTCAGCGCGCGAGATGGGGAGTGACGCTCCTTGCTGCGCCAGCAGATCGGCGAGAGTGTTCGTCGTCGCTCCGAGCAGCGAAACACTCGCCGCATGCTTGCCGATGGCGGCGGCCAGCGCGGTGAGATCAACCCCTTTGTCGGCCCCACCGGCGATGAGGCGAATTGGTTGCGGGAACGCCTGCAGCGCTTCGATGGCGGCTTCGGGAGTGGTCGCCTTCGAGTCGTTCCAGAACTGGCGTTGGTTGAGATCGGGGAGTCGTTCCAGGCGATGTGGCAGCGGGACGAACGTGCGGCAGGCGGCTCTGATGCGGTCGTCATTCAGCCCAAAGACTTCGCGGCAAACGGTCGCCACAAGACTGAGATTCTGCTGCTGATGTGCGCCAGGGAGTGGTGATTCGGCAATGAACGGTTCGGCGGCGAGACAGCGCGCGGCGGTCGGCCAATGCAAGATTTCGCTCCCAGGCGGAGCGACGATCAGTTGATTGGCGGTCATTGACTCGGCAAGCACCTGTTTCGCTTGCCGATAGTGTTCGAGCGTGCCATGCCAGTCGAGATGGTTCGCGAAGAAGTTAGTGCAGAGGGCGACCTCGGGGCGCGGGCGTAGCGGGCGCAATCGTTCAAGTTGAAAGCTGCTCAGTTCGAGGACGGTCCAATCAGCGGGGCCAATCTGATCGACCTCGCTGAGGAGACTGCCGCCAATGTTGCCACCGAGACGCACTGAGTGCCCGGTCTCGCGCAGGATGTGGGCCAGCAATGCCGATGTGGTTGACTTGCCGACCGTCCCGGTGACGGCGGCGACCCTGCCGCGCTGCAGACTCCAAAACAGATTGAGTTCTGTGGAGATGGGCACACCGGCGGTGATGGCGGCGTCAACGAATTTGTTCCCAGGCCGGACTGCCGGATTGACGATGACGAGATCGGCATCAGTAAAGTCGGCGACATCGTGCCCGCCCAACCGCAGATGTCGCAGTTGATCGACCTTAATCTGATCGAGCGACTCGACGAGATCCTGTTTCGGCAGCAGGTCTGTCAAGGTGACGGCAGCACTGTGACTGAGCAGAAACCGCACGACACCGAGTCCGCCGCCGAACCGGCCCAAACCCATCACGGTGACGCGCTTGCCTGCGAGGTCGTGCGGAGAGCGTGGCGTCCACTGCATGGCCGAGTGCTGTTGGGATGTCGCTAAGGGATTCGTAGTCAGCGGCATTAAGGAGTGGCTCATTCACTCCTCGCGCGTCGCCACACGGACATTGAGTCCGCGCAAGTATGAATACAGGTCGGCATAGTCGGACGTTTCGAGGTCTTTAAGCAGACCGGTCGGCATGAGTGACTTATTGAGCACCTTGCGGGCTTCAATGTCCTTGGTGTCGATGCGGTGTGACTGATTCTGAGCATCCCTGAGCACGAGCGCGTCGGCGTATTCGTAGACGATGAGTCCCGTATAGACGTGCCCCTGCGTGGTGGCGATTTGGGTTGTTTGATAACGCGGCGAGACATCGCGATGCGGGAAGGCGATGGCGGTGAACAGGTCTTCCTTGGAGAAGCGACCGGTCACGCCGGTGAGGTCGGGGCCGAGCGCCTGGCGTCCACCGTGGCACTGAGCACACGCACGCTGGCGGAACAGCGCTTCACCGCGATGAGCATCGCCAGCCACCCAGGCGACGTCGTTGAGGACGTTGTACAGCTTGGCGATGTCCTCTGTCGATTCACCCATCTGTCGGGCATATTCGTACGGGAATTTGTTGCGGACTGCTTCAGTCCACTGGTCAATCACCTTCTGTTGGGGATCGCCATCTTGCGCGAGTTGATAGTCGAAGGAGATCTTCAGGTTGCGGCGGAGAATTTCGGCCACCTGATCGCGCGCCTGTCGTTCTTCTCCTTCGATGCCGAGTCGCCGCAACGTGCGGACGAGCATGACGTTTTCGGTCGCATCTTCCGATGGTCGGAGTACGGCGAGTGCTTTGATGCATTCCAGCAAGGTCTCGATGCCGGAACTTTCCAGGCCCCGCACAAAGAAGCTGCGGTCCTGTTCTTCGGGCAGTTCAGCGAGTGACATGACCACCGCCGCCCGCAGCGAGTATTCCTCGAACTTGGTGCGAATGAGTTCGCGAACGTCTGGTTCTTCCGATGCGGCGAGCAGGAAGACGACATCGCTGTTCCAGGGATAGTCGGCCTCGGTTTCGATCTTCTTCAGGAACGTTGTCAGGACATCATCGAAACGTTCCGGCGGCATTTCCGAAACGAACTGCACATGGCCGGGAAGTCCGAAGTCGGGATGTTCGAGGACCGCCACCGGCAACTGGCGATCCTGCTCGACGAGAGCCGCGTAGACTTCACGCACACGGTCGACCCAACTGTTGTCGAGATGCAATCCCTGCTCGGCGATCTTGAGTTCCATACGGGTGATTGCATCAGCAATGATCTTGCGTGGCTCGCTGCGCGGCGTGACCTGAATTCGTGAGACGACGATCAACCGATGCAGATCATCGACCGGGTTCGACTCCGGGGTGATCTTCTCCAGAATCTTGGCGAGCAGTTGATCGTTGGCCGGGCGAATCATCGCGGTGATGCGTTCCAACTCGCGGTCGAGGTGGGCATGACCGGTGGGGTACATCTTGGCGACAAGAATCCGCAGCAGATCGAGTTCCTGATCGTGCGGCGTGAGATCGACCTGGCTGGAATACGATTCGAAGGCGACTGGCGTTTCTTCCGATGGCAGTCCCAGATCGCCCAATGCGATGACCACGAGTCGCGCCGCATCGGCCTTGAGATCCAGCGACTGGGTCGGTGAGCGGAGCAGCCGAATGCCGATTTCCAGTGGATAACTCTGAAATCCGGGATGCCGAATTGCGTAGGCCCGAGCGACGGGAACCGCTCCTTGCCAACCATGATTGATGGCGACAGCCGCCGCCTGCTGATAGGTCTCGGTCGTGACCTTTGCGAGCACCCGGAAGGCGGTTTGCCGCACGGCGCCATCGGGATGGGCGAGCTGATTCCCCAACTCGGTTGCATATGCAGGCAGCGCCGCAGGATCCGCCCCCAGGACCGCTTCGAGTGCGGCCAGCGCGACAACGGGATGAGGGTCGGCCATGAATGGTTTGAGTTGTGTGGCAACTGGGTCGCCTGGCTGCAGGCGACCAATCGACCAGGCGACCCGGGCACGGACGGCGGGGTTCTTATCAGCGGCGAGCAATTGAATCGACTGCTGCGGGAGACCCTCAAACTTTTCGGTGAGGATCTCAATCGCGCGGAGCCGTTCGTTCACAGGCCGTGTGACATCTTGCGCCGCACGAATGAAGGGTACCGCCTGCAACTGAGCTGCCCACGGCTCCCACTTCGCGCGCGACCAACTGCTCATTGGTTGTGGCGATTGCAGACAGGCGTTGAGGGTTTCGGTCGGCGTGGTCGGGTTGGGGCTCCAGTTGCGAGGCGATGCGCCGGTCGGCTGAATGCGGAACACACCGCCCCGAGTGCCGCGTCCTCCAATGCACAGATACAGGCAACCATCGGGACCAACTTCGGCATCGGTTGGTGCGAAACCGTGGTCTCCTTCGGCAGTCAGGAACTCAATTGGTTCGCCAGTAACAGTCCCGCCGAACTCGCGCAGCGGCAGCGCCCACATGCGACCAAAGGTCCAGTCGAGCAGAAACATCGCTCCCTGGTACTGTTCCGGAAACGTGCTGTGGCGATAGCAGACGACGCCCGTGGGGGAACTGCGACCAAATTCGGCGACGGTGGGGGGCATGTCGAAGTCGTCGCTGGGTTGAATATGACTGTTGCTATGCCAGCCATGATTCGCGCCAGTCAGCACATGGAACACCCGCGAGGGTTGATACCACGGCAAGCTCAGGTCGCGTTCGCCATCGCTGTCGAAGGTGAGGAGTTGACCCTGGGTGGTGAAGTCGAAGTCGTAGGCGTTGCGCAGTCCATCAGCGATCGCCTCGCCGCCGGTCAGGTCCGGCTTAAAGCGAATCACGGTTCCCGCCTTCGGCTCCTTCACCGGTGAGGTTGGCAAGGTGACGTACCGTTTGTCGATACCGGCGGTGTTCCCGGCGATGAGGTACCACCACCCATCGGCTCCGCGGCGAATCGCGTGAATGTCGTGTTCGGAGCCAGCCTTCGCACGCAGGAATGTCTCGGCGGGGCCATCGGCGTGGTCGTCGCCATCGCGATCTTTGAAGCGAAGCAATCCTGCATCGCCGGTACAGAGTAGATCGCGGCCATGGAAATACATCCCTTGGGCCCCGGATGCGAGCGTTGTCGTGAACTCGCGGGCTTCGTCGGCTCGACCATCGTTATCGGAGTCGATCAGGATGCGGACGTATCCCGGTCCGGAAACGACAACGCGCCCCTGGCTATCGAAGGTCATTGAGAAGACGTCATGGCACAGGTCATCCCCCGCGAACCGAGTCACTTCAAACCCAGGGACCACGGCCAGTCCGAGGTCTTCCGTGGCGGCGGCATCGGATTGCGAGGAGGGATCGTCCGCGTGCAGTCGGCCCATCGCGGTCAGCGCTGCAAGTCCGAGGATCGCGACCAGCATGTTTCGGCGCATGGTCAGACTCCATCGGGCGGCCGCTGCACCCACCATCCTTGGTGTGGTTTGTCGTGGCATCGAATCTGTCTCAGAGTTTCGTCATCCTCAACCTGGACAGGTTGACGGAATCAACGAATGGCGATGTGACATGAGATCAGAGGGTGTCTGCGGGCACCGTTTACCAAGAGTGGAAAGACGTTGCCTTCTCTCTGAATCCTGCTAATGTTCGCGATCATATCGGGAGATCGAGTTTTAAGGCAATGCGGCCTCTGGAGCGGGCCTGTCCCCGCTTTCTCCCGACCAGATTTGCGGCTCATCCGCCCGCTTCGTTTCCGTTGGCTCGTCCCCTTCCTTTTGCGGACCGGCTGGCGACTGACCACAGAATTCAGGGAGTCCCTCCTTTGCCTTCCCGCCGTCCAAACGGGCTTCTCGCCAGTCTTTTCTCTAATAATCGTCCTCGCGCCAGCTGGCACAGCTTGGGTGTATTCGCCGTTGTTCTGGGGCTGACGATCAGTTGTTTCCCGCCGACGTTCGCCCTGCGGGCGGATGATGGACCGGCTGCGAACTCTGAAACAGCCGTGGATGACACGGCAAACCACGCCTCGTCAGCGGCCGAATCTGCCGGACATGATGAGTTGACGAAGAACAAAGCGGGGGCTGATTCTGAAAAAGATTTCTCGCATTTGCCCGCGCACGACCCTCACCCACACGGACATAGCGGCGGGGAGCATCACAGTCCTGTAGCCCCGCTGTTAGCGGCCATTGTACTAGTGCTGTTTGGTGCGAAGATCGTGGGGGATTTGTTCGAGCGAGTGGGCATGCCTGCCGTGTTGGGGGAACTGTTCGTCGGGATCTTGCTGGGGAACCTCGCCTACCTCAGCGGAATCATTGGTCCAGAATTGCATGGTCTCGATTTCCTGCATGCTCCTGCAGACGGATCGATCGGCAGTCCTTACGCCCCTGGGGCGGAATTGAAGATGCTTGCCGAGATTGGTGTCGTGTTGCTGCTGTTTGAGGTCGGATTGGAGTCGAATGTGGGCGACATGCTGCGGGTGGGAGCCTCATCAATGCTCGTGGCCGTGCTGGGAGTGATCGCACCGATGCTTTTGGGGATTGGCGTGGGTTGGTACTTCCTGCCCGATCGTCCCTACCAGACTTGGTTGTTCCTGGGGGCGACGTTGTGTGCCACCAGCGTGGGCATTACCGCCAGGGTGCTGAAGGACTTGGGACGCAGTCAGGACAAGGAGGCAAAAATCATTCTGGGGGCGGCGGTGATCGACGATGTGCTCGGTTTGATTGTGCTGGCAATTGTGAGCGGGATCATCCAACAGGCGGGACAAGGGGGCGAGTTTGAAGTGATGGGGCTGGTGAAGATCGTCGCCAAGGCATTTGGCTTCCTGTTCGGGGCGATTGTCGTTGGCGGGTTCGTGGCCCGGCCCACGTTCCTGGTCGCCAACTACTTGCGCGGCCACGGCCTATTGCTGGCAACCAGCCTGGTCATGTGTTTCGGTTTGGC
>JAGQQB010000224.1 GCA_020426425.1 Planctomycetaceae bacterium
GCTTACCAGATAGAATCGATCATCTCTGCCAGGGGCCAGGTACGGCTTCAGCAGGTCCACTGTCGTCACTGTGGCGATCGCGTTGATGGAGGAATCGAGACTCGACATCGCGGCTGCGAGCACACCGGCGATCGTCAATCCGGCCAGGCCAGCGGGGATTTGCGTTAGAATGAAATAGGGAAAGACCTGCTCGGCCTGTTCGAATGCAGCCACCTGCGGATCGGGATGCACCTGATACCAGGCAAAGACGCAAGTACCGACCAGGAAGAAGAACGCCCAGGTCGGCACGGCGAGCACCGTGTACAGCAAAGTCGCACGTCGCGCGGCGGCAAGACTGCGGGCGGCGACATACCGCTGGATGACATTCTGATCGCTGGAATACATCCCCAGCCAGTTGAAGATGCCCAGCAGAGCGACCGACCAGATGGTGCGTTCATCAGCCCGCATGTCGAACGAACCGAGTGAGAACTTCTCATGTTCCATGCCAATGGTGAAGATTTGTCCCGGTCCGTCCGGGAGATTCCAGGCGATGTAAGCAAAGCACAACAGCCCCCCCATCCAGAGCACGACCGACTGCACGACATCGGTCCAGATGACCGCGTCGAAGCCACCGGTGATGGTGTAGAACCCGATGAAGACTCCAACAGCGGTGATCACGATGTTCATCTCGACACCCGTCAACAGGCTCACCGGAATGGCGACGAGGAACAGCACTGTCGCGAGCCGGAGCAATTGCAGCAGGATGAAGCTCAATGCTCCGTACATGCGTGCCACTGGGCCAAAGCGTTCGCCCAGATACTCGAAGGCTGAGGTCAGCTGCCCCCGGCGAAAGAAGGGAATGAACACCACGATCGCCAGCACGGCCACCAGTGGAATAGTCAGATTCGAGACCAGTTGCTGCCAGTTCGTGGCATACGCGGCGGCCGGAAAGGCCAGGAACGTCACGGAACTGATCGACGTTCCGAGCATCGATAGCCCCAGCGCCCAGCCAGGGAATGAGCGGCCCCCCAGGAAGTATTCCTCGGTGGTCGTGTTCTTGCGCGAGAACCACACGCCAACCCCTGCCATGCCAAGCAGGTACAGGGTGATCACAATCAAATCCAGCGGGCGGATCTCAACACTCATGGAGACAGTTGGCCAGTCGTTAGGGCGGGCGGCGGAATCAGATGTCTGTGCGATACTGTGCTGTGTTGATCGCCTCTGGGCAAGCAGGTCAGGCATTCATGTGTTGAATCCTCAATATGGTATGCCGAACAGCAGGCACGGGGTTTGCCCATCTTAACACGAGACGCCTGGCGGCATGGCAAATCGCTGTTTTCCGAGAAGACAGGGTTGCGGGAGTGCGGCAGGCACTGGTATCACATCAATTCGGGGCATGCGATCGCCCCTCATTCAAGCGAAGATTTCGGGCACCAGCCGGACTCCTTTGACCGGGCTGGCCTACAACCAGTAGCAGGAACGACGAACGATGGCTAAGGAAAACGAAGTGGAAGCTGGCGCGGCCCAGCCGCAAGATCAGGGACAGCAGGTCCGTCTGGAACTCGATGATTCAGATGTCGATGCGATCTACGCCAATCTGTGCCGTGTCTCGAGCACACCGGAAGAGGTGATCCTCGATCTGGCGCTGAATCCGAACCCAGTCGGCGCGCCAGTGCAGACGTTGCGGGTGTCTCAGCGCGTGATTCTCAATCACTACACTGCCAAGCGGCTTGCCGCTTTGCTGACCGCGACGGTCGGTCGTCACGAACAGGCGTTCGGTCGACTGGAAACCGATGTCCGGAAGCGTCTGGTCGCCGATCCAGCAGGACAGTAATCCATCGATGTGCCGTCGCGTTCGCGCGATGGCAAACAGAGGAGCATCGCGAAGCCGCGCGCAGGCCCAATAGGGACATGCTCGCGGCTTCGTGGCGTTTTGTGATTGGCATTGATCGCCCACTGGATTGACCGCTCGCTGGTCGGGCCGACTCAGCGCACAAGTTCGCTCTCGGCCCAACTCGCCAGGGCTTCGCGGTTGATCTTCACATTGTGCCGCGTGTCGACCGGGAACGCACGGTGCAGCAATACGTCGGTGACTTGCTCGGTCAAAGGGTGCTTCGCCGCCATTCGCAGCAGTTCATCGCGCAGCGCCTGCTCTGCCTCGGGAGTCGTGGGAAACATCCCTTCTTCCGGTTCGGCAATGAGGACAGGTCGCTGCTGAGGAGCCACACCGAGCCCAACGAGCGCCGCGCGATAGATCTGGGGATGCTCTTCTAGAATCGCCTCACAACAAACCGAGTACATACGCCCTTGTGGTGTTTCGACGATGTGAGCCTTACGACCGCAGAACCAGAGTTTTCCGTCGTCGTCGAGGTAGCCGACATCGCCAATGCGGTGCCAGAAGGAATCGCCGTCCGGAATCTTGGCCGCCAGCGTCGCCTCCTTCCGCAGGTAGTATTCGCGCGTGACCGCCGCGCTACGGACGATAATCTCGCCAATCTCGCCGGTCGGTAAGATTCGCGCCTGGTCGATCGACGTGAGCGGACCGCTGGTCATTTCGATGATTTGTACATCGACCCCGGCAAAGACTTGGCCGACGCACGTTCCGGCCCCGTTGCGTGTGCGATCAGCGGTCTGTTCCAGGATCTCCCGACCGCCGATTGACGCAACAGGAAGACTCTCGGTCGCCCCATACGGCGTAAACAAATCGGCGCCATCGCGCGTGAGGATCTTGCTCATCCGGCGGAGGACGTGTGTCGGTACCGGGCCGCCGGCGGACATCGCCCGGCGAATGGACGGGAACGTTACACCATGCTGTTCGCAATACCGCCCCACGCGGTTCCAGAAAGCTGGGGAACCGAACGAGACGGTCACCCCCTGGTCTTCAATCGCTTCGATGATCAGCTTCGGATTCACCTGAGCCGGTCGCGTGGTGTCCATATCGGGGATCACCGTCGTCACGCCGAGTGCTCCGTTGAACAGTCCGAACAACGGGAACGCCGGGAGATCGACCTCGCCCGGCTCAATGCCATAGTGGTCGCGAATCAAGTCGACTTGCGCCGCGAACATGCCGTGCTCGTAGAGTACCCCTTTGGGGGGACCGGTGCTGCCGCTCGTGAAGATGACGGCAGCAGGATCGCGCGCAGTTCGTGGCACCGGCTGGAAGGCGTCGAGGGGCGTCTTGCGCAATTCGTCGTGCGTGGTCATTGCAAGCGGCGATTTCTTGCCGACCGAAACATTCAATCGCGCCTGGGGAAATCGTTTGCGATACCACCAGCGCGCGAGGTGCACTTTCGGAATGGCGACGAACCCGTCCGGCTGTACTTCTTCCAAGCAGCGAAAGATGTTTGTGCGCCCCATGCCGGGATCGATCAGTACAATCGTCGCCCCTGCCTTGAACAGGGCGAAGGTAAGCGTAATGAATTCGATGCCAAACGGGACGAACAGGACCAGCTTCTGTTCCGGCTTCAGCCCCCGATCCAGCAACCCTTGAGCGATACGATTGGATTCGTCCTCCAACTGTGCGAAGGTCAATTGCACATACTGCCGCCGTCCCGATGCATCGCGACCACTGGGGGCGACAATCGCCCGCTGCCAGGGGCGCAGCGCTGCCTGCTCGCTGAGTCGGGCGGCGATATTTGAAGAGGCTGCAGTCATCGCGGTCGGCAGGGTGCGTGGGGGAATGGATCAGAGTGAGATCGTAATCGAATCAGCGGGCAGGTGTCAGCGGTCGGAGTGATCGAGCCGGGATGTGCCGTCGGCAGTCGGCCTTCATTCTTCGTCCTTCATCCACACTCCCTCCACATCGTCACCTGTCAGGATTCAGGCAGACGCACCCGAACGATGTCCTCTGGTTCCGTGTGCTGGCAGACCAACGAATGTGTCGCGTATCATCCCATCGCTGCTTGCCGCGTCCTCCAACTGTACGAAGAGGTTTGTTATGTGGCTGAAATCGAGCGTGCTGCTGCTGTGTCTGGCTTCTGTCGTAACGGCCGCCGAGCCGAATACGCGAGAGAAGAAGGTTCGCGACGATCGCGCCAGGGTCGAGGCGGAAGGCTTCTGGATGTACAACGATCTGGCCGGCGCATACGCCAAGGGGCGGGAGACCGGTAAGCCAATTCTAGTCGTACTGCGCTGCCTGCCCTGCGAAGAGTGCGTCAAGCTCGACGACGAACTGGTGGACAATGATCCTGCCATCAAGCCACTGCTGGAGAAATTCGTTTGTGTGCGCATCGTTGGTACCAACGGTCTCGACCTGACGACCTTTCAGTACGACACCGACCAGTCATTCGCGGTGTTCATGCTCAACGCAGATGGCACGATCTACGGACGCTTCGGAACACGCTCGCATCGGACGGAGTGGGTGGGTGACGTCTCGCTCGCCGGGATGGCCAAGGCGCTGCAGAAGGGACTCGATCTACACGCCGATTACCCCAACAACAAAGCTGCACTGGCTGGCAAACGCGGTCCGGCACCCGAGTTTGCATCGCCCGAAAAGTATCCGGCGTTGAAAGACAAGTTTGGTCCGGCGCTGAACTATGAAGGGGACGTGGTCAAGAGCTGCATTCACTGCCATCAGATCGGCGATGCACAGCGACAGTTCTACCGCAGCCAGGGGAAGCCAATCCCGGAACATGTGCTGTTTCCGTATCCGCACCCCAAGTCGATCGGCCTGACGCTCGATCCGAAAGAGTGCGCGAACGTTGTTGCCGTCGCGCCGGGTTCACCCGCAGCCGCTGCCGGATTCAAGGCGGGCGATGCGATCGCATCGCTGAATGGCCAGCCGCTCGTCTCCATGGCGGATGTGCAATGGGTGCTGCATCGGACAGAGGCGACCGGTGCTACTGTGCCAGCGGTTGTGACCCGGGGGTCGGACGAGCTACCGTTGTCGCTTGCACTCAAGTCGGGTTGGCGGCGCGAAGATGACATCAGTTGGCGCGTCTCCTCTTGGGGACTCAGCCGCATGGCATCTGGAGGAATGCGGTTCGAACCGACCACGGCGGAAACACGCCAGCAGGCGGGTGTTACCGGGGAGGGTATGGCACTGAAGGTGAAAAGTGCCGGTCGATATGGTGCCCACGCCGCCGCCCGCAATGCTGGGTTTCGAGAAGGGGATTTGATTGTGTCGTACGATGGTCGGACCGATCTGACCACCGAGCAGGAACTTGTTGCTTATGCGGTGACGCAGTTGACTCCGGGACAGCAGATCTCGGTAAAGCTGGTTCGCAATGGCAAGCCGATGACGCTTAAGCTGCCGCAGCAGGAGTAGGCGCATCGGAGGAATGAGGGACCAGTGACGAGGGTCTAGGGATGCGGTCGTTGGTCATTCTTGTATCCGAGCGCATCTTCAGAATTGTCCTCAGAGCAAGTCAACTCGCTCAACCAACGGGGTAGAGACCGCTGTCGACCGAAGGCGGACAGGGAGCTTGCCCTGGTCCCCAGTTCCTAATTCCTCGCCAACCGAGAGACTGTGACGATGCCAGTGTTGGGGATTGAGACGTCGGGGCGTGGTGGTTCGATTGCTGTCGTGTCCGATGGTGCAGTGATTGCCGAACGCCAATTGCCGACCACCGGGCGACGTCATGCCCGGTTGCTCGTGCCTGAATTGCGCGATCTGCTGCGGGGAGCGAATCTCACGGCGACACAACTCAAGACTGTCGCCGTGAGCATTGGACCGGGGAGTTTCACTGGCTTGCGCGTGGGCGTGGTGTGTGCGAAGACGCTGGCTTACGCGCTACAGATTCCAGTCGTGGCGGTTGACACCTTTCTCGCCATCGCGGAGGAACTCCCAGCAGAAGTGCGGGAGGTTGCCATTCTGGATGACGCGCTGCGGGGTGAATTGTTCGTGGGGCACTATCGGCGTCGTGACGATGGTTGGGAAATTGAACGCACGCCAGCGTTGATCTCAGCGGAACTGTGGCTCGCCGAACAGCAGGCGCGCCCCTTGTCAACGACAGGGCCCGGATTGACCAAGTGGGCCGAAACGTTGCGGCCCCATGTTCCGCTGCTGGATACCCGCTCTTGGGAAGCCCAGGCGCGGGCGATTGCTCGACTGGGGGAACAGCAGCACCATGCTGGTGAGCATGCGTCCCTGGTGGAGCTGGAGCCGTTCTATATTCGGCGGAGTTACGCGGAAGAGAATGCCGCGTCGTAAGCGCTGACGACGTGCGCGATGTCCCAGCTGATCGACGGGACGGCCATGTGGAATACTACTGCAACTGGACTCGACCCG
>JAGQQB010000225.1 GCA_020426425.1 Planctomycetaceae bacterium
TGCCGAGTCCCTCTGCGGGGCCAACCTGGAAGTACACATTCGTCGATCAAACCGGACTCGATCCGACTCGGAGAGTCGGGCGACAATTAGGTCGTTGCTGATGGCGCCACGACCGGCTCTACCGCCGATTCGCTCTATCCCGCGCCATGGCGAACATCAACACCATGGCACCGCCCCGTTCATCAACACCCAGGATGGCGGTGCGGTTGAAGTAATCGTCGAGCGACTTCTGTTTGCCGGTACCAGTGCAGACATCCAGCAGCACGCCATCGATCGCGACACGGAGATTGACAGCGTGCCAGGCACCCAGCGCCGCCGTTTCGAACTTCGGATCGTGAACCCAGTCGTGACTTGCGGCGGTCGTCAGGGCGTAGCCGATCATGCAGGTGGCAGTCATTTCACGATAACTGACCGGTTCGTCAATCACCTGATGCCACATGCCGGTCACGCACTGATGCGGCAAGAGCGCTTCGAGATGGGCGGTCAGTGCATCGCGAAACTCATCGAACGTTGCCGTTGCCAGTGCGCGGAGTTCTGGGTTGTCTGCGGCGGTTTGCATTCGTTCGAGCGATTCCAGCGACAGCGTCAGCCCCAGCGCAGGAAAGCCATTCCCGCGACCCCAGGCAGCTTCGCAGAGCGGCGAATGTCGGTAGATGCCATCGGCCCGCAGACATCTCTCCTGCATGAACCGCAGATGCGTGCGTGCGAGTTCGAGATAGCGCCGCTGCCCGGTCAGTTCCGCCGCCGAGACCAGAATCGGACACGCCATGAAGACGGCGTCGCTCATCTCGCTGTGTGACGGCATTGCCTCCAGTGGCCGCCCGTTGGCATCGAAGCCGCGCTCCGCCACGGCGGTGACCAGTTTGATCGCCGTGGGATCGTTCGTCAGCCGCGCCCATTCGGCAAAGATGAGATGCCCGGCGAAGTGACTGCCGTTTGCATTCGCCGGGAGCGCCTCGCGCGAACCATCCAAGTACGGCTTGAGGATCTGTTCAACTCGCGCTCGTTCGTCGGCATCTTGCTGAAGTTCTCCGTGCCGCAATCTCGCGAGCACCGCCAGCGCGGGCTGATACATCACCGTCTTCAACTCATTGCCGTACTTCGCCGACAACTGCTCAATGACCTCGTCTGGTTCGCGTTTGAGTCGTTGCTCAATCGCCAGCCGCAGCGGCGACTGGTTAAAGAGCAACGTGCCTAAGTCCCCGTCCGGTCCCAGGATGTACTCCATCCGAAATTTAACGTCCTGTTCCACCATGACCGAACTGGGTACTCGAATGGATACGGCCTTGCCAAACCCTGCGATCTCATGCTTCCGCACCGCCGTGGACAGAGAGTCGTCCGGCCACGTGGCTGGTTCCTTCCCTTCGCTCTGTTCAAACGGCTGATAGGCTGGCAGCTGGACACTATGCACATCAATCACCAGGTCGGCCCCGAACCACGCCAGAAACCGCCAAATGGCCGCCTCGGTTTGTTCGCTCGGCGTGTTGTAGGCGGACTTCTCAGGCGGGAACTTGAGTTGCTGATGCTCACAACCTGCTCCGGTACAGGTGCCTGGCTGCACGAAGATGACCGCACCGATGAACCTTTTGTTCTCCGGATCCTGCTTTGCCACAAGTTCCAGTAGTTTCTTCACCAGCGACTGATACTCGTCGGTATGTTGACCGACATCGATGACCGCCACGATGCGGCGAATGCCCGGTTGCAGATGCAATGTGTGAGAGTCGACACAGGCCGTAATCGGTGCGCCGGCATCGGTCCGACCGATCACCAGCTTTGGGCCGCGATCTGTCGGCCAGTCGATTGGCATTGTTTCAACCGCCACATCGACAGGTTCCTGACCAGCCACCGGCGAACAGCATCCCAGCAGAGCCACGAGAATCAACAGCGAACGCATCGGTCAAACTCCGCAGTAAGGGAGACAGTGAGGTGTCTGCCGCACAGTACAACTGTTCGTCAGCGTCGGGTCAATTCCGGGATCAACCGCGCGTCTTGTGTCGCCGTGGGCTGCGACCTGACATCGACGCCCACAATCTGCGAACATCCCTCCTCATCATTCCCTGCTCCGCCAAGTATTGCTTGCTCATGAAACTGCGTCGACTTCCCGAGGACTTTCAGGTCGATGAGCAGACAGCGTTTCACAGCGGCCCGCCGGGGCCGTATGCCGTGTATCGGCTCACGAAACGCGGCATCGGCACGCCGGAAGCGATTGAGGAGATTCTGCGCAGCTGGAACTTGCCGCGCCGCCGCATCGCATACGGCGGACTCAAAGACCGGCATGCGGTCACGACGCAGCATGTGACGATTCATCACGGGCCGCACCGCTCGTTGCGGACGGCGACACTCCACCTGGAGTTCCTGGGCACCGCCGCCCGGGCGTTTACGGCGGGGGATATCGACGCGAATCGGTTTCATCTTGTTCTCCGGTCACTGACGCGCGACGAACTCGACGGAGCACTCGCGGCACTCCCGGACATCCAACGGACCGGACTGCCCAACTATTTTGATGATCAACGGTTCGGATCTGTCACCAGCGATGGCGAGTTCGTGGCCGCAGCCTGGCTCAAGCGCGATTACGAACGATCCCTCTGGCTCGCGTTCGCGGCACCGACCCCGTTTGATCAACGTGACGAACGGGAGCAGAAACAACTACTGCGTGATCATTGGGGCGACTGGCCAGCATGCAAGGCGGCGCTCGCGCGGTCGCATCGCCGTAGCGTGATCACGTTTCTCGCCGACCGACCTGGTGATTTCAAAGGCGCCTGGGCGCGTGTTCGTCAAGACTTGCGAAGCCTGTACCTCTCGGCCTTTCAAAGCCAATTGTGGAACCAGATGGCCGGGCGCTGGATCGCTTCGGCGACGCCCCACACGATACCGATCGAATTCAAAACACAGATACTGCCGTTCCCCAGCGAAGTTCCCGCTGAACAGTGGGCACAGCTGCAGGACATCAAACTTCCGCTGCCATCGGGGCGTGAACAGGCGAGTGGTCCGATTGCCGAATTGCTGAACGATGTCCTCAAACAGCACAAGCTTGAGACCCGCGATCTCCGCGTCCGCTATCCCAAGGACAGCTTCTTCTCCAAGGGCTGGCGGCATATCGCGATCCCAATGTTGGACCTGAAGTTCCACGCTGATCGCGATGAACTTGATCCTGACCATCACAAGCTCGAACTCGACTTCCAACTGCCACGCGGTTCCTATGCGACCATCCTGGTGAAGCGGCTCATGTTGCAGGGGGACGATAATGAAGGGGAGTGAAAAGTCGAAATCCGAAACACGAAATCCGAAACAAATTCGAAGACCGAAATGCCCCCCTGGTCGATTGCGTTGCATGCGAGTTCACGACGATTTCTGATTTCGTACTTCTGATTTGTTTCGGATTTCGCGTTTCAGATTTGTCACCCACTCTTCGCGCTCATAGCGACGAGAGCGTAAACTCGCTGCGACCTTGGCCCGCCGTGTTCCATGTCTACTCCTCAGCATCCTGACTCTGCGCCGTTGTGCATCCACGATATGACTGTCGCGTATCGTCGGCGACCGGTCATCTGGGACATCGACTACGATGCCCCGGCGGGCAAGCTGGTGGCAATTGTCGGGCCGAACGGGGCCGGGAAGAGCACGCTGATTAAAGCGGCACTCGATCTCGTTCCCAAGATCTCGGGTGAAGTCCGCGTCTTTGGCGAGCCATATCGCGCACAGGCGAGTCGCGTGGCCTATGTGCCGCAGCGTTCGAGTGTCGACTGGGATTTCCCAGTGAGCGCCCTCGATGTGGCGGCCATGGGGTTGTACCGCAAGATCGGCTGGTTTCGTCCGGTCACCCGGCGTTACAAGGAGGAAGCCCGGGCGGCGCTCGACCGGGTCGGCATGGCGGATTACGCCAAACGTCAAATCAGTCAGCTGAGCGGCGGTCAGCAGCAACGGGTCTTTCTCGCAAGAGCACTGGCGCAGAACGCGGACTTGTATCTGATGGATGAACCGTTCGCCGGGGTCGATGCGACAACCGAACGGACGATCATCGGCATCCTGCGTGAGCTGCGAGATGCCGGGAAGACGGCGATCGTTGTGCATCACGACCTGCAGACGGCGCCGGAATACTTCGACGAAGTCGTGTTGCTCAACATGCGGCTCGTCGCCTCCGGGCCGATGGAAACGGTGTTTACCTCGGAGAATCTGCGCCGGACCTATGGGGGCAAGTTGCCGCTGCTGGATCAGGTGGGCAACCGCATGGCGGGAGGCCAAGGGTCGTGAGCCGTGCGTGGTACTTTCGGTTTACTCTCTGCATCGCCTGCATACTGTGGATTGGTGCCGTGACCACAGTCGCTGCGGACGTGACACCATCACCCTCCTCCACACTGCAGCGCGTGCTGGGCTTGCGGGATTACAACACACGAGTTGTGTTGTTGGGAACAACATTGCTGGGGATCAGCGGCGGCGTGATCGGCGTGTTCACCCTGTTGCGGAAGCGGTCGCTCATCGCCGATGTCGTCGGACACAGCGCCTTGCCAGGAATCGCCATCGCCTTCCTGCTGACGGAAATCATTCGGCCAGGAACTGGCAAGAACGTGCCACTGCTGATGCTTGGGGCCACGCTCTCAGGCTTGCTCGGCGCAGTTCTGGTGCTGCTGATCACGCGCTCCAGTCGCATTCGCTCGGACGCGGCAATGGCGGTAGTGCTCAGCACGTTCTACGGACTCGGGACCGCGCTGCTGACGGTGGTGCAGCATGTGCCAACGGCCAGCGCGGCTGGTTTGAAGGATTATCTGAATGGCAAAACAGCGTCGCTCGTGGCGGGCGACGTGTGGATCTTCGCGATCGCGTCGGCCTGCCTGTTGTGCATCGCGACGGTGCTATTCAAGGAGTTCAGCCTCGTCTGTTTCGACGAAGACTACGCTGCCTCGGAAGGCTGGCCGGTGTGGAGTCTCGATGGATTGCTCACGGCGTTAGTTGTTGGCATCACCATCCTCGGCATGCAGAGCGTGGGGCTGCTGCTGGTGGTGGCCGTGCTCATTATTCCCGCTTCAGCGGCGCGGTTCTGGTCGCATGATATCCGTCGCATGACGGTGATCGCCGGAATTATCGGTGGCCTGGCAGCAGCCACAGGTACGATTCTCAGCGCACTGGGACCGCGGCTGGCGGCTGGGGCGGTGATTGTCCTATGCGGAACCGGCCTGTTTCTGCTCAGCATGCTGTTTGGTTGGCGGCGTGGCTGGATCTGGACCTGGGTGGAGTCGCGACGCATGCAGCGCCGCATTGGCCGGCATGACCTGCTGCGGGCTACGTATGAGATTATTGAATCGCAACATGCAGAGGGGCGAAGACATGTGCCAACCGATGCCGAATTGCTCAACGCCCCGGTCGATCTGAACCAGCTCGTTGGGATGCGTACCTGGTCCCGCAGCCGAGTTCAACACCTCATTCGCAGTGCGTGCCACGAGTCATTGCTGATCCCGCATCGCGGCGCGTGGCGACTCACGCCAGAAGGCGCGGCCCTGGCGCGGAGGGCCGTTCGCAACCACCGACTCTGGGAGCTGTACCTCATCACGTTTGCAGACGTTGCTCCCAGCCGTGTCGATCGTGCCGCCGATCGCATTGAACATGTACTGGAACCGGAAACGATCCGGCTGCTGGAACTGCGTCTGGAGACGCAACAAGCGGGACTGATGCCGACGAGTCCGCACGATTGAAGATTCTCGCTGCCGGGATCGCGGGCGCTGACGATTCGTGCGCAAAGCTCGAAGGTTGGTGGGAAAGAGTCTCACGGTCGAGTAGGGGAGGGACGGTCGTCGCCTCCCCCCTCATCCCACCGGACGTGCGGATTTCCCGCATCCGGCGGATCGGAAGCGTTTCATGACAGGCACACGCGGGTCAGCGGGGAGGGTGCACGTGTTGTAAACCCAGGATGTGATACAACTGCGAATACACCGTCCGGTCGGGCGGCGGTTTCCAGCCCCGTTGACTACGTCGTTGGAGGTGGCGGGTCAGGCGGTCTTGCACGAACTTGTCCAATTGGCGGAAAGCTCGGCGGGGATGGCCGTACGAGAAGTACGCCATCCAGCCACGCAGGAACCGATTCACGCGCCCGATCACCTCATCGACCGGGGTAAAGCTTTGCGAAGGATCCGTGAGTTGGCGGACCTTGTC
>JAGQQB010000226.1 GCA_020426425.1 Planctomycetaceae bacterium
CCGCACTCCGGTTGTGCCGGTTCTGGGGGCGACATCGACGATCGCTGATTAGTCATCCCACGCCTCTTATGACGGGCGGACCAGAAATTCAGGTCGCAACAGCTTCGATCGCGTACAATTACCGGCACCTGACGAGGGGCCGCCGCCTCGCGCGGAACTCAGGTGTAAGAGTCCTATGGTCGGTTGGAAACCCATCATCGTGGATCGTTTCCCAATCCGACGTTTGATCGCGGAGCGATCAACGACAATTGTCAAACTGCGTCCGGTATGGCCCGCGCCACCCCTCCGCCCATGATCCAGGTTCACCAGCTCACGAAGCAGTTCAATGACCTGCGCGAAGGGAAGGTGACCGTGCTGGATCACGTCAGCTTTGACGTGCAGGCGGGGGAAATCTTTGGTCTGCTCGGGCCCAACGGAGCGGGGAAGACCACTTGTCTGCGGATCCTCAGCACTGTGCTGCAACCGACCTCGGGCCGAGCACTCATCGCCGGACACGACGTCGCCCGCGAACCCGAGACCGTACGCGGGCAAATTGGGTTCATGTCCTGCAATACAGGCATCTACGACCGCATGACCGCCTGGGAAATGGTGGAGTATTACGGTCGGCTGTACGGCATCGAAGAAGAGGCCCTGCAGGCGCGGCTCGATGAGATCTTCACGCAATTGCAAATGAACGAGATCCGCGATCTGCTGTGCGCGAAGATGTCGACCGGCATGAAACAGAAAGTCTCCATCGCCCGGACCATTGTGCACGATCCCCCGGTACTGATCTTCGACGAACCGACCTCGGGCCTCGATGTGCTCGTCGCCCGGGCGGTGCTGCAGACGGTTGATTCCCTGCGTGAGAAAGGCAAGTGCATCATCTTCTCGACGCACATCATGCGTGAGGTTGAGAAACTGTGCGACCGCGTGGCGATCATTCACAAGGGCCGCATTCTGGCGATTGGCACAATTGAAGAGTTGACTGCTCAATACGAACAACCGGACGTTGAAGAACTGTTCTTCGAACTGATCGAACGCTGCGAAAAGAACCTGCTGGCCACAAGTTGACCTGATGACCTGGAAGAACGTCAAACTGATCTTCCTGCGGGAAGTTCGCGATCAACTGCGAGACCGTCGCACGTTGTTCATGGTCGCCGTGTTGCCCTTGCTGTTGTATCCGTCGCTCGGCATCGGACTGGTGAATCAACTTGTCTCGATGAACGAACAACCTCGGACGGTGTTTGTACTCGGTGCGAAGGATCTTCCCGATCCACAGCTATTCACCGAGGACGGGTTCGCTCCACACTACTTTGCCAGCAGCGACGACGCGCTGAAACTGCGCGTCGTCACGCCCGACACGATCGACTCGCTCCCGGAAGGAGACCGGCCAGCGATTGAAAAATTCTACCAATTCGCCGATCGGCATCAGGACGATCTGCGACAACTCTCCGTGCTGCAGGAAGATGTCCGCAACAGCACCTCGAACGATCCTCGGCGACTGCAACAGGAAGCGGCACTGCGGGAGAAGATGCAGCCGTTGTTTGCCAACGGTAAAGTTCAGATCTTGATGGTCTTTCCTCCTGATTTTCATCAGAACCTGACCGCGATGGAGGCGCGCCTGGCCGCAGGACAATACTCCGAAGCCGCCGAACTCGCCGCGCCACGACCACTTGTGGTCCACAATGGGGCCGACGACAAATCAGAGATCGCTTTCCAACGCATCCGCGAAGCACTGCGCAGCTGGGAAGAAGACCTGCTCCAGCGACGACTGACCAATCTTCATCTTCCCCGACATCTGCCGCATCCTGTTCGACCAATCGGTGCCGATCTGGCGAAGGCGGAGGAGTTTGCGGCGAACATGTGGTCGAAGGTCTTTCCGGCGCTGCTGGTCATCATGTCAGTCACCGGTGCGTTCTATCCGGCCATCGATCTCGGGGCAGGTGAGAAAGAACGCGGCACGATGGAGACGCTGCTCATTTCCCCGGCAACCCGCACGGAAATCGTGTTGGGTAAGTTCTTCACGGTGATGCTGTTCAGCATGGCGACTGCGCTGCTCAACGTTGCCAGCATGGGGTTCACCGGAGTCCAGATGGCCTCCATGATGGGATCGCAGTCGCCGATGCTCGGGGATATGTCGCTGCCATCATGGCCGGCGCTCGCCTGCGTGGTCCTCGTCACGATTCCACTGGCTTCTCTCTTTAGCGCCCTGACGCTCGCCATCGCCATGTTCGCGCGCAGCAGCAAGGAAGGGCAGTACTACCTGTCCCCGCTGCTGATGGTCACACTCGGATTGACGATGTTCTGCTTCAATCCAACCTACGAACTTGACCCATACAAGAGCGTAATGCCGGTGGTCGGACCGTCACTCTTGCTCAAAGCCCTGTTGCTGGGCGACATGCCGACGCACCAGTTGCTGGCGTACACAGTGACCGTGCTCACCGCGAGTTGCTTCTACAGCCTGTGCGCACTCTGGTGGGCAATTGAACTCTTCCAGCGCGAAGACATTCTGTTCCGTGAGTCGGAACGATTTGATCTCAGGTTGTGGGTGCGACACCTGCTCCGTGATAAGGAACCGACACCCACGATCGGCGAAGCGATCCTCTGCTTTGTGATGATCGCCGTGCTGCAGTTCATCTTCCTTACACGCATGCCGGCGATGCTGGGACCAGACGCCAGCGCGACGGCGTATTTGAAAGTGCAGATCATCTACCTGATTGGCACCGTCGCCGTTCCGCCGCTCTTCATGGCGGTGATGCTGACGTCGCGTCCTTGGAAAACGCTGCGATTGGGGTTCCCCGGTTGGGGAATGCTGCTCGTCGGCGTCGTGCTGCCGGTCGCGCTGCAGCCGGTCTCACTCGAACTCGTCAACAGCCTCGACTGGTTCTTCCCCCCCATGCCCGCTGGAATGAATCGACTGATGGAATCGATGGCGGACAATTCGACACCTCTCTGGCTGTCCTTCGCGGCGTTCGCCATCGCGCCGGCCATCTGTGAGGAGCTGGCGTTCCGAGGATTCATCCTCAGCGGACTGCAACGGAGTCGCCACAAGTGGGTGCCAATTCTCGTCTCGGCGGTGCTGTTCGGCGTGATTCACCTGATTCCGAAGCAGATCTTCAATGCCGCCTTGCTGGGCATCGTGCTCGGACTGCTGGCCACACGCAGCCGCAGCCTGTGGCCGTGCATGCTGTTCCACGTCGTCTACAACGGGCTCCAGGTACTCTCGACACGAGCGAAACCGGAGTGGTTTGAGACCGGTGTCGCCGATCTGTTCTTCACCGTCGAACGCTCGGGCGATGCATTCGCCCTCCGCTACGACATGCCGCTACTGGCCGTTTCTGGACTCGTCTCCGCGATCCTGATCGCTGGACTGTTGAACGGTCCCCCAACCACCAGCGATCCATCGCTGCAGCTCGACTCAGAACCAAATTCATCGCCCGCCTGAAGAGGGCGGGGCCCTTCGCCCGGTCGGCGCGATAACGCAAGAGCGTCGAAGAGTAGTTCACTCCATTGGACGCAGCGGACGGATGCTTGTCGCGGCTACAGGTTGGTCCAATCCAGCACGACCTTGCCGCTCTCTCCTGACCGCATCACCTCGAAACCGCGCTCGTATTCGTCGGCGGAAAAACGGTGGGTGATCACCGGGGAGATGTCGAGCCCCCCCTGCAACATCACGGTCATTTTGTACCAGGTTTCGTACATCTCACGCCCGTAGATCCCCTTGATCGTCAGCATGTTGAAGATCACCGTGTTCCAGTCGATCGCGACTGGTTCGGCAGGGATGCCAAGCATGGAGACTTTCCCGCCATGGCACATGTTCGCCAGAAGATCGCGGAATGCCTGCGCGTTGCCGGACATTTCCAGGCCGACGTCAAAGCCCTCCTTCATGTCGAGTTCCTCCTGCACGTCGGTGAGGCTCTCGTGACGTACGTCGACTACCCGGGTCGCACCCATTCGCTGCGCGAGTTCGAGCCGCCAGGGATTGACGTCGGTTACGACCACGAATCGCGCTCCGGCATACTGAGCCACAGCCGCCGCCATACAGCCAATCGGCCCGGCTCCGGTGATCAACACATCCTCGCCGAGCAGATCAAACTGCAGCGCCGTATGAACGGCGTTTCCGTAAGGATCGAAGATCGACGCAATATCGAGGTCGATGTCCGGCGCATGTTGCCAGACGTTGGTTTGCGGGACCGAGATCAACTCAGCGAACGCGCCGGGCCGATTGACGCCGATCCCTTGCGTGTGGGCGCACAAGTGCCGCCGTCCCGCCCAGCAGTTGCGGCAGTGACCGCACACCACATGCCCTTCGCCGCTGACAATCTGCCCTGGTTCGAAGTCTTTCACGTTCGAACCGACGTCCACGATCTCACCGACGAACTCATGCCCGACCACCATCGGTACAGGGATCGTTTTCTGTGCCCAGGCATCCCAATTGTAGATATGTACGTCGGTGCCACAGATGCCGGTCTTGAAGACCTTGATCAGAACGTCATTCACACCGAGGCAGGGGGCGGGAACCTCCTCCATCCACAAACCAACTTCCGCATGCCGCTTGACCAACGCTTTCATGATTGTGCTTTCAGAAGGGAAACGTTGACGCTGGGAATTCTCATGCCCGGATTGTTGCCGGACCGTCAGTCTTTGACCACTGGATTCATCAGCACACCGATGTTGCTGATCTCGATGGTCACGATGTCCCCATTTTCGAGCGAAAACTCGTCGTCGGGAATGATTCCTGTCCCGGTGAGTAACAGCGCACCCTCGGGAAACTCGTTCTCGCGTCCCAACCAACCCGCGAGATCTTCGAGTTCGCGATGCAACTGATCGAGACTGGTTTCCCCGCGACAGACCGTCTGGCCATCCCGCTCGATGGTCAACTCGATCGACACTTGCTCCTTCTGAAGTGGTCCATCAACCAGCACAATCCAAGGTCCGACCGAACAGCACTGCCGATACACCTTTGCCTGAGGCAGGTAAAGCGGGTTCTCGCCTTCAATATCCCGGGCGGACATGTCGTTGCCGATGGTGTAACCGACGATGTCCATGTTCGGATTGAGCACCAGCGTGAATTCCGGTTCCGGGACTGACCATTGACTGTCAAACCGCACCCGGACTGGTTGCCCGGGATGCACCATGCGACGGGCGGTCCCTTTGAAGAACAGTTCAGGACGATCGGCGCTGTAGACTTTGTCGTAGTGCGACGCGCCCGATTCCGATTCCTCCATTCGGGCGACCTGACTCCGCTTGTACGTCACCCCCGCCGCCCAGACTTCCTGGCGATCGACCGGCGCCAGCAGTCGCACATCGGCGAGTGCGACCGTGACCGACTTGGGAAGCAGCTCTTCGACCACTTTGATCGGCTTCTCGCTGTGCAGAATGTCGGTCAGCGAACTCACTGGTCCATCGCCGAGCGGCAGCAGACGCACGGTTTCGTCTTCAACGACGCCAGTGCGAATGGATCCGTCCTGAGTACACACCTTGGCCAATTTCATGAGTTCAACCTGCGATGGGTTTGTAGTGCTTCCAGCGTCCGCTGCATGTCCTCAGGCAGCGGGGCAATAAATTCCATGATCCGTTCCGACACCGGATGCCGCAACTGTAACCGGTACGCATGCAGCGCTTGTCTCTGAATCAATACTGGCTGATCTTCCGCGATTGCGGCAGATTCCGTTGACGGTAGTAGGTCCTGCAGTGCCACCGCCCCATGCCCGGCATACGCCTTGTCCGCCATGATCGGGCAACGCAAATGCAGCATATGCACGCGCAGTTGATGCGTCCGCCCGGTCTCCGGCAACAACCGCACGTAGGTGTAACCACGAAAACGTTCGAGTACCTGATAGAAGGTGATCGCGTCCTTACCGCCGTCATCAGGGCCGCACACCACCATCTTCTCGCGGGCCTTGGGATGCACCTTGAGATGCGCCCGAATGTAGTCCGACTCCATCGGCAGGCTGCCGCGAACGAGCGCTCGATACTCCTTCTTGACCTCGCGGGCTTCAAACTGCCGCGTGAGGCGATTGTGTGTCTGGTTGTTTTTGGCGATCAGAATGACTCCGGTGGTGTCGCGATCGAGACGATGCACAATGCCCGGCCGCAGTTGCCCAGCGACATCGCTCAGTCGATCGAAATGATGCTGTACCGCCGCCG
>JAGQQB010000227.1 GCA_020426425.1 Planctomycetaceae bacterium
CAAAGACGCCCACGACAACGCAACTCCCTCTGGTAACGGCATGGCGGCGACGGCCCTGCTCAAGCTGGCCCGACTTACTGGGAACAATCACTGGGAGGAACAGGCCGTGCGGACGTTGCAGTCCATCGGCACGGTGCTGGAGTCGAATCCCCTGGCCGCCGGACAATCATTGATCGCACTCGACACGCTGCTCGGTCCGCGAATGGAATGTGTGCTCGTCGCCGGACATGACGAATCGGACGAAGCCATGGCCCTGACGCTGCAGTCGACATTCCTGCCGCGCGGCATCATCGTTCGCCGCAGGAACGCCCCACCACAACTCACGGCGGTACTCTTCACCGACCGCGAACCCGAATCACGACCGCAAGCGTTTGTATGCCGTGATCACAGTTGCCATCCTCCAGTACACACAGCAGACGATTTGGCGCAATTGCTCTCGCAGATTTGAGATCTGGGACTCGACTTGGTTTCCGCGCCAACAGCCCAGTATCATGCTGCACACAGACTGCGAGGGAGCATCCAAACTTCTGCAAAATGGTTGTTCCCGCGAGGCAGATGTGATACACGACATCACGCGTCTACCGCTTCCCCACGACAACCATTCGCACCGACCAGACATTCCATGCATCAACCTCGCCGTTCCACGCTGGCCGCTCTCTTGATCTACATTGCCGTGGTGAAAGCGATGCCGTTCCTGTTGTCGCACTTCGGTCTCGATACGACGCGCGAAAGCACGGTCTACCTGTGGGGACTGACACCTGTATTCGCACTGGGGATTTTCGGCGTCGCTCGCTTTCGCCAACTCGGAACGGCCATGCTGCTGCCGCTGCTGGCATGGTTTTGCGGTGATTTGCTGATTGGAGCTGCCATGGGCTACGACTGGGTCTTCTATCCCGGCTGGTTCATGACTTATCTGGGCTTTGCCGCCCTCTGTTTCAGCGGTCTCTTGCTCCGCAAGTCATCGGCGATGCCACAGGTGCTGGCAACATCGCTGCTGGGAAGCGTCCTCTTCTTCCTCGTCTCCAACTTTGGCTCCTGGTGCTGGGACATTGGCGAAGCCTATCCCCGCACACTCTCAGGACTGATGACCTGCTACATTGCTGGCATCCCGTTCTACAAGATGCATCTGATCAGTACGCTGGCATTCTCCGCGTTGCTGTTCAGTCCTCTCGGCGAGAATTTCTTGCTCACCACTCATGCAGAGGCATCCGACGAATCGCATGCGGATGACCTCGTGCGGCAACCCGTGGTCGTGACGCGAGTCGGCTAAACTGACATCTTTACACGACCTCGACCGCGATGGTCCCAGACGAGCCTTGTGGATCACGGAAGCTGAACTGCGCGCTGTGTGCGTCATTGCACACGCATTCGCGCGTGGAGTCACGCAAGTCCAGCCAGCCAGGAACGGCGAGAGCATCCGTCTCGTTCGCACCAGTTCTATTGATGGCTTTGGATTCCAAGCGGGCGGGGGACAACAAGAATGCAGCCCACTGTTCGCTGAGACCCGAGATGGAGACACTGCAGCAGAAAACAACGCAGGCTCCAAGGTCGCGTCCTACTGTGCTGACTAGAGCGTGACAGCTTTGAGTGATGCATCGTTTCAATGCACATGATGGTCACCCAGGAGCGCACATCTTGCTGGTCCAATTCAAGAGTGCAGTTTTTTGCAATAAAACTTTCCTAACTGGCTGGACATTCGTAGAGGTGAACTCATAATCTCGCCCCCGCGTCTTACGCCAGGAGAGACGCCATCCCATATGGCAACGCGCACGGAAACGTGCAGCACTCTCCTGGCCCGCATGGTGCTCCTGCTTGCAGGGCGTTGCCACCTTTTTCTTACATGCACTGACCTCACAGCGCTTCAAGGAGCCGGGCCAGTTCTTGCGTGCCTCCCTCTGTCGGAGGCCCAAACCGCAATGTCGCGTACAGTCGACAGCATTCGGCGGCCTCTCGTCCCCAAGGTTGTTCAGAAGCCTGCTCCACGCGATCTGCCAACTGATGCAGCGTTTCCGCTGGCTCACGTTTCCATCCGCGCCGAGCAAGTGCCCGGAACAAGTCGCGACGTCCGGCCTTGAGTTCGGCTGCGATCAGTTCAACCGGCGCTGACTTCAGCGAGCGTCTCCAGCGCATGAACCAACGCAGGCTGGCTACAACTCCAACAAGCACCACAACCGACAGCAGTGTCAGTGGCAACCACAGCAGAATCGTTTGCACGAGTTCCAGCAGCGTCATGTGCTTCCACGCGGCGATTGTGAGTGCGAATCGATGTTTGATCCACTGCCGCCAGGCCTCACCCGGTTCCGTCGTACGTGGCGCCGGAACCCCTCCGCCAGGTGTTGCTTCCACCAGCAGCCATTGCCCCAGTTTCTCGTCGTATGCTTCCGTCCAGGCATGCGCGTCCTTCTGACGCACGATCAGCAGTCCCGCAGTCGCATTCCATTCAGTCGCCAGATACCCGACCACCAGCCGAGTCGGCACACCGGCTACTCGCAGCAGCAGCGCGCTGGCAGTCGCGAAGTACTCACAGTGAGCCGCCTGCTTCTCGCGCAGGAAATATCCTAATGGATCGGTATCCTCCGGAATGTGGATCCCCAACTGATACTGATGATTCCGCTGAAAGTAGTCTTCCACGCGAGCAATCTTCTCGGGCGTGGTTTCACATCCTTCAAACAGTTGCGCAGCCAATTCCCGCACGTAGGGATCCAAACGAGTCGACAGGTGCAGGCATGCCGTCCGCTCTTCGTTCGTCAGCGTCATAGCCGGCAGCGTGGCCCTGGTCTCGACACGATAGGGACTCGTCGTGGCGAGTGGACTCGCTGCCGTATTGCCACCTGCATCGAGCGAAATGACTTCCGCAGTCGCGGTGAGACGAGCCGCCTTCGAGGGCAGGAAGAATGTCCCCACGCGCACCGAGTGCTCGGGCCAGACGTCCAACGTCTCGGCCGCCATGTCGAGCGGTTCCCCCAGGAGCTGGAAGGCCGATCGACCATCGGGTTGCGGCCGAGCCATTGGCGTGACCACCCCGTCGATCAGCACGTTGGCCCACTGTCGCCGCGAGTATTGCTGCATTCGGTGTCCAGCCAGATACTGCTCCGTACGCGCTCCCTCGACACGCAGGACGACAACCTCGTCGAGCATACTCTGCCAGCGCCGCCCCGATCCCAGCGAGACCTCACCGTTGTACCCGTTCCGGGTGGATCGCTGCTCATTGTCCATCGCCTTGGCGAGCCATTGCTCGATCGCTTGCTCGTTGCGATACAACCCCACGGCCAGCACCTGACCCACCAGCGTTCCGATAATGACCGGGATCACCCACAAGATCGTCCGTAGACGCCCGACAACCTGAGGTGTGTGCATCGCGGTTCGACGACTGTTCGCCGCGAACAACGCGGCGAGAATGCAGTATGCCGAAGCGACAACCGATGTCAGCACCCGTTCCCCATCGCTGATGCGTGAATCGCCCAGAAACACGAGACACATCCCCGCCAGAGCCATCGGCAGGAACGGCAATCTCGTCCGGTGCTCGCGTGCCCACAGCAGGATCACTTGCATCGCGATCAGGCCGCAACAGATCTCGTACGCATACTCGGAATACAGAAATCCATCGGACGAAGACAGACTATGCGGCAGCTTCCAGGCCTTGAGAGCGAACAGCGCGATCACTCCCAGTCCCACGCGGACAAGATTGAACCGAGGCAACATCCAATCGGCCGAAACCCACAACGCGACAACCGCCAGTAGCAATCCGCTCATCGCGAACCACATGCCATCCATCAGTTTCCAAAGCAGCCCGGCTTGCAGTGCAATCAACAGCACCGCGCTCAGCCGCTGCCAGGTGAAACCAGGGGCCAAATCGGTACGCACGCGACGGGCAGGGGACGGCGCAGGGGAGTTCATAGTGAGTCCACCTCCCCCAATGCCACCTGTCCAGGAGTGACATGCCGATAGCGGACACCATCCTCGGGAAACCACTGGCTCGGTTGAGCGGCATCACTCACGAGAATCACGCGAGGTTCGCAACCCGCTTCAATCACGCGCTGCACGAAGGCTTCACGAGTGGCGTCCCAATCGAGGAACACGCACAGCACCGTTGAGATCGACTCCAGTACCTCGCCGACAGCAGGGGAGAGCTTCTCGAATGGGTCACGCGACGTCGGCTCGATGCCTCCCAGGATTTCCAGCACCTTGTCAAAGTGGGTCGATCCGGTCGATGCCTGGAAGACGTACAGTTCCGGCCCGGCGGCAAACAGATCGATGATGGACTCACCCCGGTTCAGGCCATCCGCGATCGCCGCCGTCAGACTGATCGCCTGTTCAAATCGATCGTGCCGCTGTTTGCGACCGCGCCACACGGGAGGCTGATACGTATCCAGAATCAACGCCACCCTAGTGCAATACTCCTCCTGAAACTCCCGCACCACCGGGCGGCCCAGTCGAGCCCAGGCGCGAAAATCGATCCGGTGAATCGGCTCGCCATCGGTGTACTCACGGTTGCCAATGTACTCTGGTGAGGAACCGACATGCCCTTCAACAAGAATTCCGCCCGGCTGATACCGCAGGCTGACCGGCAATTCAATCTGTTCGAGGGCATGAAAACTCGGCAGGACCGTGATCGTTGGCAATGCAAACGACCGACGGCCAAACCGCATCACGTTCAGCGGGAAGGTCGAATGTGGACGCAACTCCGGCAACGGATAGACCCCACGCGATTGCACTTCAATCGAAATGGGCAACACCGCCGACTGGCCCGCAGGAATGATTGGCGCCATTTCGTCGCCATCAATGTGCCGCATGTCGTTGGGCAATGGCGCAATCGCGACCATCACATCCAGGGCAGGCCACCAACCTTCGTTCGTCAGTCGCACATACCCGCGCAGCACCTCGCCGGCGGTCACGGTCTGAGCGAGATGCACATCGGCACGGAGTCTTGGCTGCAGCAAGATGCCTACGAATTCCAGGCAAAACAACAACCCCACCAGCGTGCAGAAGATCTGATAGATTGGCAACTCAACCGTGATGGAACCGACCGCGCTGATCAGCAGCACAAACACAAACATCCGCCCCGGAGGCGTCAGCTTGTAGTTCAGCAGATAGCCTAAGATTGAAAGCTTCGGAAGTCGCACGCATCGTCTCCGGTCAACAGTCCGTCTCATCCATCCCCACGGTCAAAGTTCGTGTTCTGCGGTCGCTATGCCGGGACGCGAACCTTGGCGATGATCTCCACAATCAAGTCTCGCTTGGAAACCGCCCCGTAACGCCCCTTCGAGGTCAGCACGAGACGATGGGCCAGCACGCTCGCCGCAACACGCTGCACGTCGTCGGGCAAAACATAATCACGGCCCCGCAGTACCGCATGCGCCTGAGCAGCGCGAAACAGCATCAAGGTTCCACGAGGACTCACACCCAGCTTCAACAAAGGATGCGTTCGGGTCTCGCTGACCAGATCGACCATGTATCCGGCCACAGATGCTTCAACCTTCGCCTCACGAACCTGCTGCTGCAGTCCCGCCAACTCCTGGAGAGTCATGACCGTCTCGATATCGTCCAGGGGGAGCGTGATCGCCTGATCGTACAAGATGGCGATCTCTGTCTCACGACCAGGATAGCCCAGGTTCAATTGCATCAAAAACCGGTCGAGCTGCGCCTCGGGCAGAGGATAGGTGCCATGAAAATCGACCGGATTCTGCGTCGCCAACACGATGAACGTCTCCGGCAAAGGATGCCGCGTCCCTTCAATGGTCGCCTGTCCTTCGCTCATCGCTTCCAGGAGTGCCGACTGTGTTCGTGGCGAGGCCCGGTTGATTTCATCTGCCAGCAGCACATCGCAAAAAATCGGCCCCTTGCGGAATGCAAACGTTCCCTCCTTGGGGTTGTAGACCGAGGCTCCCAGAATGTCGGTCGGCAACAAATCAGGCGTGAACTGCAACCGACCAAAGGTCGCATCGAGCGACGCTGCCAGCGCCTTGGCCAGCGTCGTCTTCCCCACCCCCGGCACGTCTTCCAGCAACACCGATCCCCCGGCCAGCAACGACGTCAGCAACAGATCAATCGTCTCATCCTTTCCCCGAATCACGCGGGAGAGGTTGTCGCGCAGGGTCTGAATTTGCTGTTGAACCGACTCGGTG
>JAGQQB010000228.1 GCA_020426425.1 Planctomycetaceae bacterium
GAAGCCGATCAGAAAACAGGGTCGCGACATCCCCGAGGTTGGAGAAGACAGCCGTTGCAAAACAACGGGACTTGGGGAGCAGCCACCGCGTGAGTCCCAGTCGCTGCATCCAGCGAACAGTCTTGAGCAAATTGACGATTTGCACACGATGTCGCCGGACATGCTCCATCTCCTGATGCACTCCCGCTAACAAGCCATCGTCACCGAGGTCGCGTCGCATCCGCGAGAGGAACTTGTAGCCAATCTTATTCACCGCGCTCAAAGCTCGATCGGCTTCTGTGCGCCGGCTGACCGGAATGATCAGGCGAATCATGTCGCCTGACGAGCCTGTTCCGTATTCCTGTTCCCAGTCGCCGATCGTCAACAGCATGGCGGTGGTCAACAGATCGTTCAGGGTGAGGCCGCGTTCACGACAGGCTGTGCGCAATTGCCGGAACGTCGCTTCGTCAAAGCGCTGCTCGCAGTTGTGAGTGGTCGCCGGAGAATCTGGCGGCTGTGATGGATCTGACTTCGGAATGGAGAGTCGCCGCGGAGTGCTCGTCCGCAGAATCTGGACGACGCGCCTTAGCCGCTCAGTCAGAGTCCGGTGCGAACGGACTCCGCGCAGATCTTCCCGTTGTGCCAGCAGTGACCAGTTCGGTGGGGGCAGTGGCGGCAGTTTCGCATCACCTGAAGCTGCCGTCGTCGCATGCCCATACGCATTCAACCAGTCCGCTAGAAAGGTCAGCATCCCCAGGGCATCGGTGCAGGCATGATGCATGAGGAGCAGCAGTCGCGAGCGATTTGCGTCTGCGTCGACAAACAATCGGCAGCCCGGTTCCTGTGTGAGATCGAGGAACTCGTGGTCCAGAGGCGGCAGCACGACACCAACCTCGCCGAGTCGCTGAAGTCTGGGAATCGGCCCCGGGATCCACACTGGACAATTCCGCCCATGACGTGTCATCAATGCCGTCAACAGCGGATGGCGAGCCAGTGTTTCCGGAAGAGTGGCCTCCAATGCAGCGACATCCAGCGGCCCCTGCAGTTCGCACTCCAGATAGCTCACCATGGGATGTGATGGCCATTCATCGAGCACCATGTAGTTCTCAAACGCACTACACGGGAGCGGAAGCGGAGAGCCAGATTGAGAGGTGCCAGACAAGGAAGCGAATAATTTGCCACAGGGAAAGCGAGCGCAGGCGTGTTGAGCAGCAACGCATCCAATATGCCGCACCATTGCCGAATGGTCCAGTGTCCAAGGACCGATCGCATGAGAGAGTGTGCCTCGCGGCCTCCAAGGCACACTCTCGTGGCGCAGCCGACATCGGGAGAGTCGAATCAAGCCCGCGAAATTCAGGGACAGGTCTGCGGTGTCGACAGCTCAGATCACAACGAAACCGGGGGCTTTCAGCAATCGGCAAGACTTCCCCCACCAGCCAGGGATGCGTCTGCTGGATGCTGATCGTACCCGACGCTGCCAGGGCCTGAGTGGGAACTAGCGAGAGACTCAATCCTGTCTCAACTCCTCAACTCACCCGGATGCATCCGCTGCTTGGTCCTCGCAAGCCAGCTGTTGGACTGGCGGTCGTCCAATCGCCAATTGCTCTCCAAAAGGCTACGCTGGCGAGGCAAAGTCGAGCCTCCTTAAACACCCACGAGCCCCATGACACGTATTCTTCAGGTCGACATTCACGACGTGCGATTCCCCACCTCGCGCGAGCTCGATGGCTCGGACGCGATGAATCCAGATCCTGACTATTCGGCGGCGTACTGCATTCTGCGGACAGATCATCCCGCCGGGCTCGCCGGGCATGGAATGACGTTCACGATTGGTCGCGGCAATGAAGTCTGCGTTGCGGCGATTCGGGCGCTCGCAGGGTTAGTTGAGGGACGCGAACTCGAAGAATTCACAAGCGATCTCGGCAAGTTCTGGCGGCATCTCACTGGCGATAGCCAGCTTCGCTGGATCGGCCCTGAAAAAGGGGCGGTTCATTTGGCGACTGCAGCGATCGTTAATGCCGTTTGGGATCTGCACGCGAAAGTCGAAGGGAAGCCCCTGTGGCGTCTGGTGTGCGACATGACGCCGGAGGAGATTGTTCGCGCGATCGACTTTCGATACATCACCGATGCGCTCACTCCGGACGACGCGCTGGAAATCCTGTCTCGACTGCACGCCACACGTGGTGAACGAATTGAGACGCTGCTGCGCGAAGGCTATCCGGCCTACACGACCTCCGCTGGCTGGCTGGGCTATCCTGATGACAAGCTGCGCGAACTCTGCCGAAAATATCTGACGGAAGGTTGGGAGTGTTTCAAGATCAAGGTCGGACGCAATCTGGAGGATGATATTCGTCGCTGCCGGATCATTCGCGAAGAGATCGGACCTGATCGCCGACTCATGGTGGATGCGAATCAGGTATGGGAGGTGCGGGAAGCGATCGAGTGGATGGAACATCTGAAACCGTTCCGGCCTTGGTTCATCGAAGAGCCGACCGCTCCTGACGATGTGCTCGGTCATGCGGCCATCGCCCGGGCGGTCGCTCCGATTCAAGTCGCCACTGGCGAACACTGTGCGAACCGGATTCTGTTCAAGCAGTTTCTCCAGGCAGGCGCGATTGGCATATGTCAGATCGACAGTTGTCGGATTGGCGGCGTCAACGAAATCCTGGCAGTGATGCTCATGGCAGCCAAGTTCGGCGTCCCGGTTTGTCCGCACGCTGGTGGTGTTGGCCTGTGCGAGTATGTGCAGCACCTATCAATGATCGACTACGTCGCCATCAGTGGGACGTGGGAAGATCGTCTAACTGAATACGCCGGGCATCTACACGAGCATTTCCTGCATCCTGTCCAGATGCGCAATGGTCGCTACCTCGCCCCGACCGCGCCGGGCTACAGCATCGAACTGCTGCCAGAGACTTTTGCCCGGTTCGATTTTCCTGATGGCAGCGCGTGGCAATAGCCTGCTGGAAGCAGGAAACGGCTGCGAATGTGCCCACGCACAGGGAACAAGTGAGCGGACGAATCGCTCCGGCGATGACCTGTTACGTCAGATCTTCAATTCCGGCACCTGGTGCGTTCTTGCCCACCGAAGTGATCCCTTTGCGCAAGGCAGCGGATCCCGAGTAGGCTTCGCCGTTGCCAATGATCTGGTGGTTGCGGGCCTTAAGGACAAAGTAGTGCTGCCCCGCCTTGTTCGTCCGTGCCTCAAACTGGGCTGAATCGGCAGCGTTCGCCTGTACCGAGGCGATCCCTTTGCGAGCGGTGGCCTTTGATGCGTACATCTGGCTTGTGAGAATTGGTTCCCCGTTCTTCGCGAGCAGATTGAAGAAGTATTTCCCGTTCCGCGCGCGCTTGATCTGGAACTTCCCAGCCATATCGACTCCTATTCGTAGCGCTGACGTGCCAGGCTGGGACCACACATCGGGTCGCCATCGTGCGAGGAGCATGCCCGCTGGCATGTTCAGCAGGTTTTCATTGCGGTCTCGGCTCACGAACCAAGACATGCCTCACGATTCGTCCTGAGGCAGACGCGAGTCTAAGGGAAACCAGGTTGGGCTGTGAACCCCGATGCTGCATCGCCTAAGCCGAGAGTGCGATGAACTTCAAGGATGGATCTCGCCCCCGTTGGGGACAAGACAAACTCCAGGAACAAGGACTTGCCAGAAACGTTTTACGGTTCTGGATAAGGCTGCGATAGCCGCAGGCGAGGATGCTGTTCCAGGAATTTCGCGATGCGATCTGTCCGACTGAATGCAGTCGGCAGGAAGGCCAGCGCCTGTTCGAGGCGATCATTCGGTTCAGCACAACTGAAGCGGAGAAACCCATGGCCCGCATCGCCGAAGCACTCCCCACCGAGGCAAGCGACGCCGAACTGGTCGTCGGCACCTTCGAGCAGATACAGCGCGAGGCCGTGACTCGTGATGCCAAGTCGATTGCAAATGGGGGCCACGTTCGGAAAGACATAGAACGTCGCTTGCGGATCAAGCGTGTGGACTCCTTCGATCTGATTGAGACCGTTGGCCAGCAGCACGACTTTCTCACGAAACAACTGCATCTGGCGATCGCGTTCGGCGTGATCGCTCTGGAGGGCATTCAAACCGGCCAATTGCACGATGGGAGGCGTACAGGACAGTGTCGTGTTGATCATCTTGGCGATGGTGTCTGCAATGGGGGCCGCAGTCACGGCGAAGCCCAGACGCCAGCCACTCATACTGTACGACTTGCTGAAGGTGTACGCGGCGACGCACTGATCCAGCATGTCGGGCTGTTCGAGCAGTGAGCGATGGCGACCGCGCCAGACCATGTGGCAGTACGGTTCGTCGCTGAACACCGCGACATCCTTACCGCGCACGAGGTCGGCGATGGCCCGCAGATCTTCGTCCGTCGTGACGCCGCCGGTCGGATTGTGCGGTGAGTTCATGAAAATGGCGCGCGGTCGCGGTGACTCATTCAGAAATCGCTCAATGTCACCGATGTCGGGCCGGAACTCGTTCGACTGCCGCAGCGAACTGTACACGATGTTCGCCTGCCGCCGCTGGATGTTAGGAATGTACGTTGGAAAATAGGGGCTGAACACCAGCACGCTGTCGCCGGGGTTCAAGAATGCTTCGCAGAAATACTGTTCAAAGACTTTTGCGCCGGGAGCAACGACAATGTTCTCTGGGCCAGCGGGGATCTGAAATTCGGCCTTTACGAATTCGGCGGCTGCGGCCCGAAACTCAGGGAGCCCCGGTGAGGGACAGTAGTGTGACTGGTTCGCGTTGATTGCCGCGATTCCGGACGCTTTGGCTGCCGGTGTGCTCTCAAAGGGGCTGTCGCCAATTTCGAGTTCGACGACATCCTTGCCCGCCGCCTTCAGCTTTTTGGCCGCCGCCAGCACGGTGAAGGCGGTTTCGACACTGAGCGATTGAGCAAACTGACTGAGCTGCGCGGACATGATCGACCTTAGAGCAAAAAGGAAGTGGCAAAGTGTCGCGACGATAGAGGACGGCCCCGCGTCTCGTCAAACTCGCGACGAGGACGCAAGTTTGACGTGTGTGCATCAGGAAGGTGGGTGGATTCCTGAGAGTCCTTGTCGTGTTGCGTGCCGATCAGCGCGCTGAGCAATGCTTGGAGGAAACGATCGCGTCTTGCATTGTTCGAATTCTTGACAGGATGCGCAGGATTGACAGGCTGTTCTGACGACGAGGGGGCTGCTGCATCGGCAGTCGCGGTGCAAGGGAAGCGACTTTTTGGCGGATCGTGGAAATGGGTCTCACGCGAAGTCGCGGAGGTGCGAAGGTTCGCGCGGCGTCGGTCACCCTGTTCGCGGCTTCGCGATTTCGCGTGTGTCTCTTTCCGGTCTGTCAGACGCGGCGGCCCTAAAGCATCTTGCGGAATGATGTTCAGCGATCACGTGTGAACCTCGTCAGTGTCGCACGATTCTCCGAATCGTGCCGAGTCCAGTTGCGAAGTCATACCGCCAACACCGGTCGGTCGATCAAGTTGGACTCAACCCGACTCGGAGAGTCGGGCGACACTGGATCAAGCTGAACACCAAAACGCAACTTGCTCTCATCCGTCTGCGCCATTGCACCTTGGCGCCTTGGCGTTTCCACCCACCAGAATTCACAGACAGGAATGTCTGTGCGACCTGACGTTGATCAACAGGCAAGAGCTTTACAGCAGCGATTCCAGCAGCAGTCGCATCTTGCGGACTTCCAGGGGACGCTGATCCTCCGCGAGCAGCTCAGGCAGAAACTCAATTGAAAGCGCTCGGTTGTACTGCCTCTGGGCCAGGATGTTGATCAGATCGCTGTAATCGATCTCGCCCAGTCCAACCTGGACCTGGAGTTGTTCGGGCGTCGAGTCGCGCAGGAAGACGTGGTAAGTGTGTGGCGACATTAGTTGCCACAGCTTCTCGAAACCGGATTTGAGGAAGTAGCTGGGATCGAGCGCGAGGCCGAGGCCGCTGACTGCCTGACAGAGTTCGACCGCAGTATGGGCGTCTTCCGTCAACGCACCGCGTTCGGTGCGGATGGCAACGCGAATCCCTTCCAACTTGGCCGTTGCCACCAGTTCCTTGAGTCGATCGATTTCCGAGTTGAAGGGCGTTCCGAGCGGAGCCGCTGGCAGATTGATCTGCGTCACCCGGAGCCGTTTG
>JAGQQB010000022.1 GCA_020426425.1 Planctomycetaceae bacterium
CGTGACAGCGGAACTCCATGATCAGTCAATGCCTTGCGTCAAACTCGATGTGTAACTGAGAACTTGGAACTACTGAATTTCGTGCGTCGAGGAGCGCGTCTGACAGCTGGTGCTCGTACCCGACGCTGCCAGCGCCGTTGGCTTCTGTTTGATGCCGTCAGCCACGAGGCAGCAACAATCGAAAGCACGTGCCACTTGGCGACGTCGAGACCAGTTGCAGATCCCCTTGCTGCTGACGTGCCAGACCCCGGCTGAGGGCGAGTCCCAGTCCAACTCCCGGTGCCGTCGCGGCTGCTTCGTGATCAGACTTCGAGAAGGGTTGAAACAGTCGTGGCTGCACTGCAGCATCGATCCCGGGACCATCGTCACGGACATCGATGGCGACCGACCGCTGCTGCATGGCAACGGACAGTGTCAACATAGCCTGTCCCTCGCGGCGGGCATACTTGCCAGCGTTGTCGATCAGGTTTTGCAGGATCTGCTCCACGATTGAGGCATCTACGTGGACCAGTGCGTCAGGCAGGTCTGTCGGCCAGTCCAATTCCAGTCGCGCCTGACGCGATCGTTGCATCAGTCCTGGCCGCAAGCGTTCGAATAACTCACCGACCGACAAGGTTGTCCCGTTCGCGGTCGGTCGATTCTCCAGTCGCGCGTAGGCCAGCACATTCTCAACTAAGTGCGACAGCCGCACTGCCTCATCGCGGAGTGTCTCCAGATATTCGCGCTGCTGCTCCGGCTGCTGCACCACGCCTTCGGCGAGCATGTCGGTGTACAATTGAAAGGTGGTGAGGGGTGTGCGCAGCTCGTGGGTGACCGCTGAGACAAACGCAGCGCGACGTTCGCTGAGCGACATCACCGCGAACAGCAGATACCCCACTGTCCCGACCGCCAGCAATAATCCCAGCCACGCAAGTCCCAACATCCCCAATTGGGGATTCGCATACCAGTTCCGCAGCGACAGTGCTGGAGGGAGCAATTCGACAGGTAATGACGCGAGCGTCCGGCCCGGATCACCAGGCGTCAGACCGGGCAATGGGCGCAATGTACCGCCAGGGAGAACCTGTTCAACCTCGCGCTGCAAATCGCGCTGCAGCACTGGCCAGTTCAGCCACGTTCCCTGAATTACCGTCTCTCCCGCCCGACTGACGCGCCGCAGCAAAACGAGATGCTGTTCCAGCCATAGGGGGCGACTGGTCCCAATCCGTACTTCGTCCGTGGCGGCTGGGAAGATCACACTCTGCGGCGGCTCCGATTGCCGCTGTTGCAGGTCGTTCAGCCCATTACCGTATTGTTGTGCCAGTGATTGTTGAGCGGTGTTCTTCAGCAGCGCGCTGCGTCCAACATAGTCGCCTGTTTTCAATCCTTTCTCGCCATCAATCAATGAATCAGTCCGGCCGTCGCCGTCGCGATCGTTGTCGAGATACGCATTCGCGTTGATGACAAACTCATTCAGGCCAGGGGTTGTCGCGGTGACCACGTATTCGTCCGGGAGTTGCTGGAGCACGTCATCAAAATCCAACTCCTGCCGCAGGACCGCAAGATCGGCTGGTGCCTGATCGGACGGCGCTAGCGGTGGCGTCTGTTGCAGTGCCGCGACCGGAGAATTCGGTGACGAGAGTCCTTCAGAACGATCCAGCTGAAAGTTGAGCAACACGTACGGCGACGATGTTGGCAATCCGCCGCCAGTCGCCAGGAGCGAATCGCCGATCTGATACGCAGCCGGAGACCGGGTGGCTTCCGTTGCGATGACCGGAATGATCAAGCTGTCCATCCGCCACAGTGCAAGGCGAATCCGTTCTTCCTGATCCGCCTGTAACTCTGCGAGCCGTTGTTCCTGCTCCAGCACCAGCAGTCGCGCAGTGAACCAACCACAACCGATGAGAATACCGCAGGAAAGCAATCCATAGATGAGCCACACCTGTCGAGGACGCTTCATGGCTGCTCCTCCACCGGCTGACACATCGACGATTGCCACAGATAGCCGCGCCCGCGCACGGTGAGGATGAGTTGGGGGTCGGAGCCACGATCTCCGAGTTTTTCGCGAATGCGGGCGATGTGCATGTCGACCGTCCGCGTGGTGACTCCACGCGTATCGAGCCCCCACACGCTGCGCAGCAGTTCATCCCGGGTGACGGGGCGATCGGGATGGGCCATGAAGTATTCGAGCAACTGGACTTCGCGCGGCGAGAGTTCCGATCGATTGCCGAACGGCCCGACGTACTCGGCCCGATCAAGATGCAATGTGCCATCGCCGAGTACGCGAAATGGTTGCGTCGTTTCCGGTTCTGGTGGGACACGTCGCAACACCGCCTGGACGCGGGCCATCAGTTCACGCATGCTGAATGGTTTGATCACATAGTCGTCTGCGCCCCCTTGTAATCCGGCGACCCGATCGGCTTCCGTACCGCGCGCGGTCAGCATGATCACCGGCTTGGTCGGTCGCGTCTCCCGAACCGCGTCGAGGATGTCGAGGCCACTGCCATCTGGCAACAGCACATCGAGCAGCAGCAGATCGTAGGCTTCGGTCGTGGCGAGTTCCTGTCCGGCTCGAAAGGTCCCCGCCTGCAACACGCGGAAGCCCGCGAACTGCAATGCATCCACAATGCCGCGACGAATCGCGGCATCGTCTTCAATGGTGAGGATCGTTTGGGGCATGGACGGTGCAGGCATCCCTCTGTCGCGGATGTCGATTCAAACAGAATATGGTACGTGATCCAGCGGGTTGAGATGGTTGAGTGTGGCTGCGCCACGGTTGAGATGGTTGAAGGGACAGGTTCGAGGCAGGCGAACGGGCCAGAGCGTGCGGACATTCTGCCAACTGGATGCTTCCGACGAAACGGAGTTGCAGGTGGATGCTTCCCGGAAGCGGAGTTGCAGGCGAGCCGGAGTGCGTCAGGCCGCGGATGGATGGGCACTCAGCCGACTTCATCCGCAGTCTGACGGCCCTCGGCTCGCCTGAATCGGCTCAGTAGCCGATCCGCTTGAATGTCCTCACCCCACTAATGGGTCTGCGTGACTGTGACCGCATCTGGTTGAGCAGTCGGTTCCTCAGAGCCATCGGGTCCAGTCACCACAATACCGGCCCCATCGAGCGCGGTATAGACATCCGCGTCATACAGGCCGAGCCACGCGTCGGACCGAGGCGTCAGGAAGACGCTGGCATACATCTGCTCGTTCAGGTCGAACACCTTGTCCGGCACCGAACCTTCAACGAACCATTGATGCAACTGGCGATGCAGTTCCTGCTGATTGCGGACGGTATCGAGCGCCACGTTGCGTTTGAAACGGGCGAGCAATTGTTGTTCAACTTGCTCCGATCGTTCCACGTTCACCAGCGCTGGGGCATGTTGATCGTGAATCAGCGTCTCGGTGATCGGGGCCAAGTCGATGGTCAGCTTGTCAGCGATTGGCGTCCAGACATCGTACGGTTCTGTCCGTTTGGGATCGTTCACCATCATCAGGTGCCGCATCGCTTTGACTTCGATCGCCGACTTGGGGACGGCGAGTCGCATGGCGGCCTCGGCTGGCTTGTCCCCTTCGTGCCGCACGCTGGTCAGTGGTCGGACCATGTTGAAACCGGCCAGTTCGCCATAACTGCAGTCCATCACCTTTTTGCACTCCGCATCAAGCTGTGCCAGTCGATCACGATGATAGGTGGTCAGCAACTCTGCCCGCTGTTCAGGCTGTTTCCGGAGTTCATCAGCAAGTTGTTCCATCTGCATGAGCCACGCCAGAAACGCTTGTGGACTGTGAACACCTGGCAGGCCATCGATCGGTCGACCTTGTGCATCGAGCACGTAGTGAATGCTGTTGCCGGTGATCGTGCGGGTCATTTGCCGCCCATCGCCAAAATCGACCGTGAAGACCGGTACTGGACGGACACTTTCCCAATGCACGATGAACTTCTCCCGCAGCAGCTTTGAAATCTCCGGGTGCGGATAGAGCATGACGCGAAAGAACCGACTGTTCGCACAGGTGAGTTCTTCGTCAAGATTCCCCAGCAACCGCAGCGAGAGGATCGGCTTGCCCGTGAGCTGGCTCTGCTCCTGCGCCTGGGCCAGATCGGTGTACCAGAACAGTCGGGAAAGATGCCCGTAGCGCTGACCAGAGACCCCATCGATGAGTGCCTCCTGCTCTGCGATCGTCGAGGCCAGCCCTTGTCCTTCGGCCTCCGGATGAGCCTGGCATAACAGGGACAGTTGGTCGTATTCCGCCAAAAGTCGGTCCAGTCCCGACGGTCCGTTCGCCCGTAACATCTCGATCATTTCCGGACCACCATATCCGCCACAACCCCGGGCATGATTCCACCACAATCCGCCCGTCAGCAGGCTCCCTACCACCGTCAATGTGACCAATGTCAGTTTCATGTTCTGTTCCTTCGGGTTTGGAATCGAGACGCGAGACATACAGATGTTAGGGCGGTCATCGGCAATCCTGCGCAACGAGTGTGTAACGGCGTTGGTAGTTGGTAGTGGGGCGTGGGTAGTTGGTAGCAAACGACGCGAGTCGTGAGTGTGGCACCGCAGCGACTTCCTACCTACTCCCCACTACTCCAAGCCATTGATTTGTCACTCTGCAATCGGGAGACTCTCAGCGAAGCCATCCCGCGACGAAGGACGCGCCCATGCATGCAGTACCTGTAGAACGAGTGGTCAATCTGTTGGATCCGGCAACGAACGTGTTGTTGAACATGTCGCACGACGAGGCGCTGGCGTGCCTCGCGTCGGGGCGCGCGGAAGAAGTTCGCAAGATTGATGGGCAGTTCGCCTTACTCCACAAGCAAGGAATCACCATTCGCATGGCCCGCACGCTTGGGCGACCAATGCGGTATTTCCTCGCCAAGCAAGCCGCCGGGCCAACGCTGATTGTTGCCGAACGGATGGATCAGATTCGCGATCGTCTCAACGAACTTGGCCTCGGCGATCAGTTTCATCCTTCGTACACGCGCATGGTCCCTGCACATCATGTGCTGGAACTGACGCTGGTCGGCTGTCCGGATCCTCGTCCCTCGACGACGCGATTTTTCACACCACAGCGGAACCAGTGGGGAACCGACCTGACCGACATCGGACGCCGTTACATCGGCACGCTGGCTCAAGAACTCGATCATTGGCTGGATCAAATCGATCCCCGCGAACCACTCGGCGTGCTGTTCTCCGGCGGCATCGACAGTGGGGCATTGTTTGTCACGCTCTACCATCGGCTGATGCAGCGCGGCACTGCGCCGCAACGACTCAAGGCGTTTACGCTCAGCGTCGACGAACAAGGAACCGACATCGCCCAGGCGCGTGACTTCCTCGATCAACTCGACCTCGGTCTGTTCCTCGAAGTGATCGATGTTCCGGAAGCAGCAATCGACATCCGGGAGGCGGTCCGGTTGACCGAAGATTACAAGCCGCTCGACGTGCAAGCCGCGGCAGCTGGCATCGCGCTGTGCCGCGGTATTCGGGAACGCTATCCCGACTGGCGGTACCTGGTCGACGGCGATGGAGGGGATGAGAACCTCAAGGACTATCCCATCGAAGCGAATCCCGAACTGACCATTCGCAGCGTGCTCAACAATCTCATGCTGTATCAGGAAGGCTGGGGCGTGAATGCGGTCAAGCATTCGCAGACTTACTCCGGAGGACAGAGTCGCGGTCATGTCCGCACGTTCGCGCCAGCCCGTCACTTCGGGTTCCAAGGCTTCAGTCCATATTCCTTGCCCAATGTCATTGAAGTCGCGGAAGGGATTCCCTTTATCGAGCTGACGGATTGGGATCATCAGCGGCTGTATACCCTCAAAGGAGAAATCGTTCGACGAGGGATCGAGGAATTAACCGGCATCACGATGCCAGTCTTTGAGAAGCGACGCTTCCAGGAAGGGATTGGCAATCCGGCAGCATCGTTGTTCCCGCAGGAGGAAAGGGTCTACCGTCGGCTGTTCGAGGAACTGGTCGTCGGCTGAAGTTCGGCAGCATCTGCCCGACCCTTGCGCAAGGTCTTCGGGATTCTGTCGGAAAACGCATTGGCAACTTGGACCGCGCAGCGTCAGCTTGGTGCTCGCATGCGGTCTGCTCTGTGGTGCACGTTCATACTGAACGAACTCCAGCCCGTGAGTTCTTCGGTTCCAACTGCTTGGATTGCTGCCAGGTACTGACCTGTGGCCAGTGTGTGTATTCGTCATAACCGGAACTTCCTTCCCCGTTCGAATGGGTCAATCGGGACTGATGACTTGGCCAGTCTGGCGAGTTGCCGATATACTCCCTGCAGTATCCATCCATGAACATCCGCTGATTCTTCCCACCTAATCAGCGGCCTTCAGTCTCGCCGGCGCAAGTCGGTCCCCACCACCACGACTGAGGCATTGCAGATGTCCTCCATCGCCCAAAGTGCCGCGTTCTTGCGTGCGCAATCCCGTGTCACGAATGTCCTGTTGGGGCTCGTCGTGATTGTTGGGTTCGGTCTCGCTTCGCAATCTCTCGCGCGGCCGGACTTTGCACCTGTCCCCGCCGATGGCTTCAGCTTCGTCGCGCAAGGTCGTTTCGAGGTGCTCATCAGCCAGAGTGGCAGTCTGCAAAGCTCACGGAATGCCAGGTTGACGAACCAGTGCGAATACACCACACGGATCATCAGTGTTGTTCCGCAGGGGACGTACGTGAACGAAGGTGATGTGGTGATGGAGCTCGATTCCTCGTCGCTTCGTGAGTTGGCGCAGGAGCGCGAGATTCTGCTCGTCCAGGCGGAGAAGCTGCTCAAGGACGCGGAAGAGGATTTGAAGATTCAGCAGCTGACCAATGAGAGTCGCGAAGCCGATGCGGAATTGCAGGCGCGGCTCGCTCAACTGCAATACGACGGATATCGCGAAGCGCAGTTGCCGCAGCAGATTCACGAACTCGAAAGTGCGATCGCCCTGGCCGAAGAGGATGTCAGTCGCGGTCGCAAGAAGCTGGAGTTCGTGACCGAAATGGTGTCGCTCGGTTACCGCAACACCAATGATCGAGAAGTGGAACGACTGGCTTTGTTGAAGGCGGAGCAGGCGTATTCGCTGGCCCAGGACAAGTTGCGTGTGCTCACCGAATTCACCTCGCAGCGGACCCTCACACAGTATCAGGCGATTGCCGAGGAAACGCAGCGTGAGCTGTCTCGCGTGAAGCTGGCGGGCAGCGCGGCCATGCTCAGTCGACAGGTCAAACTCCACAGTCGTCAGCGGACATGGGAAATCCACCGGAACTATCTAGATCGACTCAATCGGAACATCGCTGCCTGCACTATTCGCGCCCCGCGTTCTGGTGAAGTGATTCTCTCAATGTCTTCCTCCAGTTCCCGCACTCCGCTGGGGGAAGGAAACTCGGTCCGCTATCTGCAGTCGCTTGCTTCGATTCCTGATCGGGAAAGAATGCAGGTAAAGCTGCGGATTCACGAGTCTCGTATTCGACTGCTGCAGATGGGACAAGCGGCTGAAATCCACATGAACGCTTGCGACGGGATGTCGTTCGCTGGGCAAGTGACCGCAGTTTCCACAGTTCCGCTCAGCGGGCAGTATCCGAACTACGATCTGCGCGAGTACAACGTCTTGGTCGACCTGACTGGTCCGGAAGAGGAGATCCGCCAACTTGCTCCAGGCATGACGGCTCAGGTTGCGATCCACACCTCGTCGCAGTCCGACGTACTCCAGGTGCCGCTCTCTTCCGTTGTGCAACTGGGACGCAAGTACTTCACCTTCCTGCGCGACGGCGACGATGTTCAGCTACAGGAGGTCGCCGTTGGCCTCTCCAATGACCAGTCGATTGTGATCACCAGTGGACTGGAACGTGGGAATCAAATCGTTTCCCGGCCACGAATTGTGTGTGCCGAACGTCTCCTTTGGCTCGAACGCACCATGCTTACCCGACACGATGACGACGATTGGTTCTATGGCGCTGCACTTTAGGGGCTGGGAACGGAGCAGGGGCTGGAAACGGAGGTCGGGGTCAAGGGCAAGCGCGACGCTGTGTTGTTGACGGCGCGCTCAATCGTTGCGATGGTGCAGAGGTTTGGATCAGTTGCTGAGAACGGTCGGAGTGTCGGCCCACCCCTCTCGCCTGATCCCCGATCCCTGACCCCCACAGGTGCATGATGACATTCTCGCGATCCCGCCCCGCATTGTTCGCCTTGGCCTGCTTGCTCGTCTTGAGCACGGAAGTCGCCTCGGCGGCTGAGGCTCCGAATATCCTGTTGTGCGTCGCCGACGACCTCGGCTATGGCGATCTCGGTTGCTGCGGTGCAGAGGACTTGCGGACACCGCATCTTGACACGTTGTTCTCACAAGGGATGCAATTCACCGAGTTCTACGCGAACTGTCCGGTCTGCTCTCCGACTCGAGCGGCGGTGCTGACCGGTCGTTATCAGGACATGGTGGGGGTTCCTGGGGTGATCCGCACACATGCGGACAACAACTGGGGGTATCTGACGCACGAAGCAGTCCTGCTGCCGCAACTGCTGCGGCAGGCGCGGTACGACACGCGGATTATTGGCAAGTGGCATCTCGGGCTGGAGTCGCCCAACACGCCAACCGAGCGTGGTTTTCATCACTTCCAGGGCTTCCTGGGGGACATGATGGACGACTACTACACGCATCTGCGGCATGACATCAACTACATGCGGTTCGACACCGAGGAAGTGCATCCCGAAGGACATGCGACCGATCTCTTCTCGACTTGGGCGGCGGAGTACATCCAGGGCCGCAAAGATCAGGAACAGCCGTTCTTTCTGTATCTGGCCTACAACGCGCCGCACACCCCGATTCAGCCACCCGCAGACTGGCTGGAAAAAGTGCGGCAACGTGCTCCCGATATGCCGCTCAGACGCGCAAAACTGGTGGCCCTGATTGAGCACATGGATGCCGGCTTCGGTCAAGTGCTGGCGGCGCTTGACGATGCCGGACTTGCTGACAACACACTGGTGCTGTTTACCTCCGACAACGGGGGGCAACTCGACGTCGGTGCGAACAACGGGCCGCTGCGAGATGGGAAGCAAAGTGTGTACGAAGGGGGGATCAAAGTGCCGTTCGCGGCCAGGTTGCCCGGTCAGATTCAACCCGGTACGACCTCGACATTCCGCGCCATGTCGATGGATCTGTTCCCGACCTTGCTCGAACTTGCCGGAGTCGATTGTCCGCACGCGATCGATGGATGCAGCATCTGGCCCACACTCAGCGGCCATGAGCAACAGGAACTTCGGGAGTTCTGGTTCTTCCGTCGTCGCGAAGGGGGACTGCGGTACGGAGGCAAGACGATTGAGGCGGTCCGCTGGGGGGACTGGAAGCTTTTGCAGAATGATCCCTTCGGCCCGCAGGAACTGTACAACCTGCACGACGATCCATTGGAACAACACGACTTGTCGAAACAGAACCGACAGGTTTTTCAGAAGCTGGCGGCGGTCCAGCGAGCCGAAATTCAACGATATGGTAGCGTTCCCTGGCAGAAGCCAGTGGTGGCTTCGGAATCTGCGAAGTGATCTGGTGTGGCATCTCCCCGGGAGATGTCTGACGGTCCTTGATGAACCATGTTGGAATTTAACTGTCCCTACTGCACGGCATCGATCCGCGTCGGCTTGGAGGCGGCGGGGAAGGTGGGGCGCTGCCCTAAGTGCGAGACGAAAATCAGAGTGCCGGAACTTCCGGAGGATGCTGCGGTCGAGGCGCCGGCGCCAGCAACCATTCCTCCCATGGAAGTGTTGTCCGACGAAGTTCTTCCCCCACCAACCGGGGTGCCCGTCGCTCCTACCACTGCCGCTCAATCCATCACGGCCGCGACGGGTTGGACTCCGCCAGTCGATCCAGACTCGCCGTTGGAACGATTGCGGCGGAAGCGGCGTCAAGGTTCACCCCTTGCCGCATTAATTCCTCCGGCCATCTTCGGCGTGTTGTTGATCGTCGGAATCGGCGGCTTCTGGTGGTGGAATCAGCCTTCGTACTCCGGCAGCATGCTGGGCACGGTGGTGCAGTCGGACTACTCACTCGCCGCCGAACTTGCTGGCGGTTCGCTCGGAGCGCCAACGGGTGCGTTTCATGGCTTGATGCAGGAACTGTTCCAACAACCGGTCGATCTGCGCAGCAGTGTCATCAATCTGCGGTATCTCAGCGATGGTCAGTCGCTGACAATTCTGATTCGCCCAGGACTGGAAACCAAGCTGGTGCAGGTGCCACTTACCGACAACAGGTGGATCAGCAAGTTTTATGCGGGCCATCATGACCAGCTCAATGGATACCGGCTGGACGAGTTGCAGTCGGCGCTGAAGAAGGTCTGTACTGACTGGCAGGACGCGACCAATGCCGGGCGGGAACTTGAGACTCTGCCAAACTACCGTGAGACGTTGGCGATCAACGCCCATGTTCAGGGACTCGGGCGGATTTGTGAGGCGCTGGTGGGCAACGAGCGCTATCCCTGTGTGGCCGAAGACTCGCTTGGCCGATTGATCTTCCTGGTTCCAGCCGACGCGAAGTCGTTTTCCATTCGCGAACGTCCAGCCAGCGAACTCGGCCACGCATCACAATTCTCCCCGGCACTGGATATCAAGGTGACGATCACTGAGCCCGAGGAACAGCAGAGCCCGGCATCGACTGACGACGGGGGAGAGCCCGCAGAACCGATTCCGTACATCGGTGACGAACCAATGGGCAACGATTCAGAAGATGGGAACGGCATGTCCTCCGGTGATGAGGAAGCGGAGCCGGGCATGGCCACAGACTCAGCAATGGAGCGTCCGTCAGCGTGAGCAGTCGCCGTCCCCATGCCAGCGTTAGGCGTTTGCTGACGGGCAGAAACGGCCGCCTCTGCCAGGTGCCCTATGACGACTCGCTCCAAGTGAATGTTGCTACGTCCTACAACTCCCCCTGCATGGCGCGTCGCGTGCGGTCGGCCTGTCTCCATTCGCGAATGATCTCAGAACTGACCTTTGTTCCGCGGATGTCGAGTTTCTTGAGAGTCGGCGAGTCGAACAGATGCTGACGGAAGCCGTCATCGGTGATGCTGCAATTCGCCAGTCGGAGGTCGGCGAGTTCAGGCAGCGTCGCCAGAATTGCCAGTGAGGCATCAGTGATCTGTGTGTGTGAGAGATCAAGTTCGCGGAGTTTCGGCATCCCTTCGAGCAGTCGGATAGTTTCGTCGGTCACATCGTCGTTCGCCATCTGTAGTACCACGGTGTCCATCTTGTGGGCGAGAACGGAATAGTCATTCTGATTCCAACCAGTCAGCGTCAGATGCCGCTCGCCGTTGACGACTTCCTCATGCGGACCGAGATCGACCGGCGCGAACCGGGTAAACGCGGCTGGCGCGGTGAGACACAACAGACCCACAGCAAGCAACGCTGCCGGTTTGGCCGCCCGTTGAGGATGACGGTACAGGAACGGCAGTGTCAGCGGAGGAAACAAGGCGACGGCAACGCCCCACTTCCAGGACTGTACGAATGCAGCAATGATCATCCAGACGGTGCCGACCGCGACGAAGATGAGGCCCAGGTAGATGAGATACTCGAAGAGTTGTTCCATGATGTCGCATGCGCAGATGTGTTGGGAAGTTTGTGTGAGACATCATTTGCCGTCCTGGGGAGTGGAGTCAACTGACTGGTAAAGGATCAAGGTGACGTCTGCCGAATTCCTGGAGGATGGCGTCAGGGAGGCTGACGGCTGACTGCTGAGCAGCGATGTGACGTGAGATAGAGACTGGCCTCAGACAGGTGCGATGGACCGGCGGCCTGCAAACCGCGAGACTGCTGGCATGCCTGAGCCTCTGCCGCAATCGACTGAACCACACCAGACCACCGAGGAGGGTGTTGCCGCTGTGACCGGCTCTCGACCGGATGAGCGGCGGACTGCACCAACGCGGTTCGGCAAGTGGCCGTTGGTGCTCGGCTTGGCGCTCGTGATTGCGTTACTGCTCTGGCTGACAGCCGGTGAACTGTCGCTCTCAGCACTCGCGGCGCGAGAGCACCAATTGCGGGAGTGGCAGCGGTCGATGCCGGTGTTGGTCTATGGCGGGGCGTTGTTGTTGTATGTGGTCGTAACCGGTCTGTCGTTGCCCGGTGCGGTCCCGCTGACATTGGTCTACGGTTGGTTCTTCGGGCCGTGTCGGGGTGTGCTGGTGGTCAGCTTCGGCTCGACCGGCGGTGCGACGCTCGCATTTCTTCTAAGTCGGTATCTGTTGCATGAGTCGATCGAGCGGCGTTTCCCAGTGCGATTGGAGCAGGTCAACGTTGCGCTGCGGCGTGATGGAGTCTGGGCTCTGCTGACCATGCGTCTGATTCCAGCCATCCCGTTTTTTGTGATCAATCTGGTCATGGGGCTCACGGCCATGCGCGTCTGGACGTTCTGGTGGGTGAGCCAGCTTGGAATGCTGCCGGGGACGATGGTCTATGTTTACGCTGGTTCGCGAGTACCGAGCCTGGCGACACTGGCAGACGATGGCATCGGAGCGGTCTTCTCACGAGGGCAACGAACGCAGATTCTCATCGCCTTTGTGCTATTGGGGCTGTTCCCCTGGCTGGTCAAGTTGCTTGTCCGACTTGTTCGTGGACCAGCCACGGACGCCGCACGTTCGACTTCAATCAGTGAGTGAACATGTCCCCCAACTTCCCGCCGCTGCAGCCGTTTGATCGCTGGAATCAGGTACTGGCGTCACAGGTCCATCCTGCCGGCTGGACCAATCCCACGCCGCTGCAGCCGTATCAATTGGTCGTCATTGGTGCGGGAACGGCGGGGTTGGTGACTGCCGCTGGTGCCGCTGGCCTTGGCGTCCGAGTGGCGCTGATTGAACGCCAGTTGATGGGAGGGGACTGTCTCAACGTCGGTTGCGTGCCGTCGAAAGCCTTGATTGCTTCAGCGCGTGCGGCGGAGCGTGTGCGCGCGGCGACGCAGTTCGGTGTTACGACGGGCGGTGAGCCAGGCGTTGACTTCGCCGCCGTGATGGAGCGACTGCGACGACTGCGGGCGGGTATCAGTCCGCATGACTCGGCCAAGCGGTTTCAAGAACTGGGCGTCGATGTCTATCTGGGGCAGGGGGCGTTTCGCGACGACTCGACTGTGGTGGTCACCGGTGAAGATGGTTCTCAATGGGAACTACCATTTCGCAAAGCGGTCATCGCGACTGGTGCCCGGGCAGCAGTGCCGTTGATTCCGGGAATCGAATCGGTTCCGTACCTGACAAACGAAACGGTGTTCTCGCTGACCCAATTACCACCCCGATTGGCGGTTCTTGGAGGCGGGCCGATCGGTTGTGAACTTGCGCAAGCCTTCGCTCGAATCGGCAGTCAGGTCACGTTGATCGAACGGGGCGACCGCTTGCTGTCGCGTGCGGCTCTGGATGCGTCCGATGTTCTGCAATCGCAACTGCGGCGTGATGGTGTGCAACTGGAACTGGCCACGAGTGTTGAGCAAGTCCGTGCGATCTCCGCGAATGGGGATTGCCCGACGACGATCCAATTGGCCATCCGCACTTCGACGGGACAGCGCGACATTACTGTGGATCAGCTCCTCGTGGCGACCGGACGGCGACCAAATTTGGAAGGGCTCGGAGTGGAGCAGATCGGTGTGGCGACCACCCAGCGTGGCGTTGTGGTCGACGACTTTCTGCGGACGAAGCACCCTCGCATCTTTGCGGTGGGCGATGTTTGTTCCCCGTTTCAGTTCACTCACGCCGCCGACGTTCAGGCGCGCCTCGTGATTCAAAATTCGCTGTTCGCCCTCGGGCCACTGGGACGAAAGCGTGCGAGCGACTTGCTGATTCCATGGTCCGTCTTCACCTCCCCGGAGATCGCTCATGTCGGACTTGATGAGGCGCAAGCGACCGAGCGCGGCATCGCTGTCGATTCTTATCGGCAGCCACTTACGACAGTCGACCGCGCCATTCTCGATGGACAGACGACAGGTTTCGTTCACATCCTGACCAAGGCGGGAACCGATCAGATCCTGGGCGCGACCATTGTGGCCGAACACGCGGGCGATCTCATCTCCGAATTGACGCTGGCAATGTCGCAGCGTGTTGGGTTGGGCCGGCTGGCGGGTGTCATTCACCCTTATCCCACACAAGCCGAAGCGATTCGCAAGCTGGGCGACCAGTACAACCGCACGCGGCTCACCCCCTGGTCCCGTTGGCTGTTGGACTGGCTGCGGCGATGGAATGTGGGGCCGTGATCGCGGCCCCACATCGATGTCGATTGCGGGACGCATCGTAGACCGAGCTGGAACGGCTGCTACCGTGCGAACCCATATGCGGGATTTCGCTGATCAAAGTCTGCGTCGCTTAGCCGGATGTTCGGTCGAATCTCACTGAACGTGTATTCCTCGATCAGTGGCGGCGTGTCCTGCGGAGACTTTGGAAAGCCGTAGTTCTCGATCCGAATGGGGAATCGTGATCGTTTGTCGATGTACAACCGGGTCACGTGAAACGGGAATTGCTTGCGTGGTCGAGGATGCGAACTCTCAATCGCTTCACATGCAACGTTGCCCATTCGGGCATCGGGGTAGTACTTCACATCAATCTCGCCGTATTTCGACTCGAATTCCCATTGATCGATGACGAGCTGCAGCATGCGACGCATGCCAAGGTCGGTGATGGGGTGTCGGTTCTCGGCTTTGACAGTGGCGTCATCGACGGCGAGCGAAACGGTCCCCACAAGCGACTTCAGTCCCGATCCTTCACGGGCGAGCAGTTTGTTCTGGTTGACCCCGTGAACGTACAGGATCTCGCGCCCAGCATTGGGTTGTTCGAAATGCAGATACACGCTGAAGGGTTTTTCACGCAACTTCATCGTCATCTGCTGTGCGACGAACTGCTGTCCCACCCATTCGCGTTTGGTGAACTTTGCCTGATAGTCGTTGACGGCTTCCAGTGCCTGCATCGACTCCTGCGCGAGTCGGATGGCTGGCACCAGAGGATGCTCGCCCATCTCCCCTTGCGCGAACAGATTCGCGCAGCACCCCAGCCACAGGATCGCAGTCAGATACGTTGTGCGGTGGTAGGGCATTGGTCGATTCCTCCTGAGACCCGACGATGTGGCCGATGCGTGACGCTGCGACGATTCCTCCCGTACTCGCAGAGCCGCACTGTCTCCATGCAGTTTAACAAATGCAAGCACAATCGACCTAAGGACTGAGGGCTTTGACGTGTTTTTCCACTTCGTTGATTTCGTTGAGCGAGATCGCCGACAGCGTGACTCCGGCCACACCCAGCAGCAGGAACGAGGTATTCAGTGGATCCAGATAGCCGAACTGGCCTCGGACCGTGGGATCGCCCGCGACTAACCGCAAGTCGTTGACGGCGCCGGGAGGAGCAATCTGTGGACTCCACAAGCGTAACTGATGCGGCTGTCCCGCCACTTCAAGTACATAGAGGCCGCTCTTCATCCCGGCGAAGCGGAACTCTCCTTGATCTGCGGTGATCGCTTGCCCCTGTTCCTGGTCCCCTTTGCGAATTCGCAATGAGGCTCCTTCAACAGGGCGACCTTGCGAGTCGAGCACCCGACCCTGCAGCTGACCGTCACGGGTCAAAGAGATGTCTTTGGCTGCGGAAGTTGCGACGGGACGATCTGCCGCAAGCAGCGGGGGCGGCACGAGCAGCAATGCCGCCGTGGCCAGCACGATGCTGGTGGTGAGTCGCGATTTGTTGAGCATGGGAAACTCCGTTTGAACTTGCTCGCGTCACCGCCTGTGACGCGTTGGGAAGTGAATCACTTCCAGTGCCGTATATGTTGGACCAGACGTTCTTCTGTGTTGACCACATCGCTGAGCAGACGATCTCCCAGCAATCCCGCGGCGCGACCGGCCTGAACGTCCGCCAGATATTCATGAAACTGTTGCCGCACATCCTCGGGACCATGCAACATGAAATGCACCCAGGCCCAGCTTTCGCGATAGTCCGCCCCATCCATCTCTGAGAGCTTTGTCTTGTTCTGTAACCGTTTCAGGTCCGGTTTCCAGCCGAAAAGAATCCGCCGCTTCAACTCACCCTGGTGAGGATTCGCACGGATCCGATCCTTTGCCAACACTTCGAAATATTCGGCCAGCCCTTCGTCGAGCCACATTGGTACAAAGGGGAGTGCGTTGTGCAGCACCGCATGTGTCCCCTCATGCCGCACATCTTTCTCGTAGCCCCAGTGCCGATACACATACACCCGAGCACGGTCGTCCCCTTTCACAAACAACGCCGGTCGCGATGCCCCTTCTGGAACTCGAATGCGTAGATATTCCTGATACGTCGACTTGCCACGAAATAGATGGAACTCGACGATCCCGGTTCCCGGCTTGAGCTGTAGCGTGGTCAAGACGTCTGATTGCAGTCCATCGAGATCATTCAGCAGCTGATCTGCCCCTGACTTGCCGAGCGAAAACTCCGACCGCAGGATGAGCCCATCGCGTTCACGGACATCGGTCCATTCGCACTGCGCAGATGCCGTCACCAGACAGAGGACTCCCGCCACACTCACTCCGAAGAGGGCATGTCGCAGCGGCGAGCAAGCTGTCACACTGGGGGGCATGAGGGGATTGCGTAAACGTCTCGGGGTATATCCTGGCAGAAACCGGCAGGAATTGCGGGTCGGAGTGGTACCCGAATCAGCGGAATCGGGTCAATACGGAGTTGGGCGTTGAAGGGGCCGCGGCCCGCGTTGAGCGTTGAGACCCGCTGCAAGTCTGTCGAGAGTCTGTGGCACGATTGCCAAGACGGAGGAACTCAGTAGCCGCCTCCAACGGCCGACGGCTGACGGCTGACGACCACTGGCCGATCCCATACACTGCGGCGAGACACGATCATCTCCCTGCAACCCTGAGCCTTTGTCATGTCCCAGAATCCGCAGATCATACTCAGTGCCTTTGCCGATGAGGCGGCGAATCAGAAGACGGCGATCGAACAGTTCGCCGTTCTCGCGGCACTGGGGCTGACGCACTACAGCCCCCGTTTCGTCGATGTCACCGGCAGCGGCGCCGTAAAACATGTTGTCGACTTGGACGATGCCGAACTCGGGCGACTCAAGGAGTTGCAGGATCAATACGGACTGACGGTCACCAGCATTGGATCACGACTGGGGAAGGTGAAGCTGCTCGACCGGGAGGAT
>JAGQQB010000229.1 GCA_020426425.1 Planctomycetaceae bacterium
TAACAGTACCAAAAACTGTGGTGCTACCGTTACACTACCGGGTAAACCTGTGTCCAATGGACACAGCGAGCCGGCGCGAGGTTCAGCCTCTCGCCAGCGACTGCGAAGTCTAGCAAGTCTCGGTGAGGGAACAAGCCCGGCTGCGCAGAGGTCGTTGGTCTGATGGCAGGGAACCGGGAGCGGTTGAGATGGGAACGGTTTCTCCGATTCTGGGATGCACTCCCTATTTCCTGGCCCGGATGTGTTATGCTGCGGCAACTCAATCGCAAGAAACGATTTCTCACCCCCATTGGAGTCCTTCGATGCGCATCTTCTTGTTCACGCTCAGCTGCTTGTTGGCTCCGTTGGCCGCACATGCGGAAGTGGTTGGTGGTGCTGGGGATCAGCTGGTTGTCACCGCCGCTCAGTTGGCGGATTGGCTCAACGATCTGCAGTCGGACGATTTCGTGAAGCGGCAGGCGGCGTCGGCGTCGCTGGAGAAGGCGGGAGTGCCAGCAATTGAAGGTCTGCAGGCGGTCGCAGAAGCGGGCAATGTCGATGCCGCGACCCGGGCGATCAAAGTGCTTGCCCGTATGGCGAACGATCAACAGGAGGCAGTGGCGACTGCCGCGAAAGAGTCGTTGAAGGCGTTGTCCGCGTCCCAGCAGCCGGTGATTGCCCAGCAGGCCAAGCAGGCGCTCAGTCAACAGGAGGCGCCTGGCGGACTGCCGCAGTTTCCCGTGATGCCGTTTGGATTACAGGTGCAGGGGAAGCAGGTGCGCGTCCAGGTCGTGAACGGGAAACGGGAGATTTTCGTCAACGAAGGGGATCGCGAAGTCCACTTTTCCGATGGCGATGGCAAGGCGATTCGGGTGGAAGTGACCAAGACCGTGAATGGCAAGAAGCAGACAGAGAAGTTCGAGGTCAAGGATGAAGCGGAACTCAAGCAGAAGCATCCTGATCTGGCCAAACTGTACGCCCAGCATGCCAACGTCGCTCAGATCAACGTGGTGATGAATGGGCTTCAGATTGTGCCTGGACAAGGCTTAAAACTGGGTGGGGGGAATGCCAAAGGAGCTAGCGAAGACATCGAACGGGCGCTCGACAAGCTCAAGCAATTGAGTGAACGACTGGAACAACTGAAGGCGGAATCGACCGAGGAAGACCGCAAGGCGTTGCAGGACGAGATTGCGGCCATTCGCAAGGAACTCTTCGCGGCACAGGCAAAGCTGGAGTAGTTGCCATCGGACGGCGATCTGGTAGTTTTCCGTGTTCGTGCGGAGGTGCCGTTGCTCGGTCACTCCCAGACCCTGAAGTCGTCTGAATCACAGTGACCCAGTTCATGTCGTCCGCTGCCCGTGATCGTGTTGCCATTCTGTATGACCCAGCGTTGGTCCAGGAGTTGGGCCAACGCATGGTGCGTCTCTTCAGTCAGCATCTGGCGCAGATTGAAGCGGGGGAAGGGCCAGTGCTGAATTGGCGGGATCCGCTGGAGAACATCGCCGCCGCGCGCAAGACGCTGCTGACGCCAGCCACAAATGAGCGACTTGCCGAGCGATTCGAGGAGATGATTCAGCTCGCGCTGACGCGCGGGCACAATCTGCACCATCCCCGCTACATCGGGCATCAGGTGCCTGCTCCGGTGCCGATTGCCGGCCTGTTCGATGCGCTGGTCAGTTGCACGAATCAGGTGCTGGCCATCTACGAAATGGGGCCATGGGCGACGGCGGTCGAGCGGGCCTTGATCGAATTGTGGGGAGAGCAGATTGGACTCGTGCCGGGGACGTTCGCTGGATTGGTCACGCACGGAGGATCGTTGGCAAATCTTACCGCACTGCTGACAGCGCGGAACGCGGTTTGTCCGCAGAGTTGGTCGCGCGGATTGCAAGTGGAAACGCGGCGCATGGTGATGTTGGTGCAGGGTGACGTGCATTACAGCATCGCCCGGTCAGCGGGGATTCTGGGGCTGGGGACCGAGCAGGTTATTCGGGTGCCGCTCGATGAACGACGGCGGATGGATGCCGCTGCGTTGCGGAATCTGGTGGATGAACATCGCGCGGCGGGCGAGCACGTGCTGGCCGTCGTCGCCTGTGCCTGTGCAACTCCGGTCGGCGCATTCGATCCGTTGGATGAAATCGCCGATGTGTGTGAGGAGTTGGGCGTTTGGTTGCATGTCGACGCAGCACACGGCGGAGCGGTCGCATTCAGCGAGAAGTATCGGCATTTGATTCGCGGGCTGGAGCGAGCGGACAGTTTCATTTGCGATGCCCACAAGACGCTGTTTGTTCCGGCACTGTGCGCGTTTGTCTTCTATCGGGACAAGCGGCATCGGTTCACCGCGTTTCAGCAGGAGGCTCCGTATCTGTTCGATCCCTCTGCCCCAGGTATGGCCGAGTACGATGGCGGGATGCTGACGGTCGAATGCACCAAACGGGCGGCGGCGTATGGCCTGTGGGGATTGACTGCGCTGTGCGGCAAGGAACTGTTTGGCGATTTGATCGATCTGACGTTCGATCTCGCCGCATGGCTATACGAGGCGTTACGCGAGGCGCCGGATTTTGTTCCCCTGTACGAACCAATGTGTAACATCGTCGTGTTTCGTCACGTTCCGGAGTTTATGGCGGAGCGGTCAGCGGAACAGATCGGCGAGTTCAATCGTCGGATTCGTCGGTGCCTGATCGAGTCGGGCGAGTTCTACATTGTGCAGACGAACTGCGATGGCACCGGGGCGATTCGCGTCTGTGTGATGAACCCGTTGACGCAGGAAGAACACGTGCTGCAACTACTGGAGGCGATTCGCCGCGTTGGTCGGGAACTCCATGCGGCCGATTGAGTGTTCCGATGCGATCGTCTCGCTGCGTCGTCAACGCGGTTAGAGCCAGAAGTACCGCAGTACGAACTCAACGACATCGCCAAACAGCACGTAGAACAGGCTGTTCTTCCCGCAGTTGATTTTGGCGGTCACGTCGGCGCCGATGTTGCGTGCGGGCAGATCGTCGACATTGATGTCGGCAAAGACTTCGACAATCGTGCCTTCTTCCTGGGACTGATTCGATCGGTTGGCGATCTTGTTCAGCTCTCCCTGGTAGCTTGTTTCCACTGCCGTTGCGAGTACGTATTCAACGGGCAGCGTAGGTGCCGGGGCGGCACTGAGAGCGCGCTGGACATGGCCCATGCGGTATTCCGGAATCTCGAGTTCCAATCGCCAAGGCCCCGTGTCATCCATGATTTCGAGCAGTCGCTCACCGCGGCGCACCGGTCGATTGAGCAGCAGTTGCTCCACTTGAAATGTCGCGACCACTCCAGTTGCCGGTGAACGGACGAGAAGTTTTTCCCGGCGCGCGAGTAGCTTCTGTTGACGGTCATTCGCACCCACGACCGAGACCTGTGCGCGGGCCTGTTCGGCGGCGGCACGGACTTCGTCTTCGCGGTCACCACGTCGCTGCGCATCTTTGATGCGGACGGTGAGGGCTTCGATTTCGCGGGCAAGTGTGTCGAGCTCATTGCCGACTTCGATCAGTTCTGCATCGAGGTCGTCGTTCTGGAGTTGAACGAGTTTGTCGCCCGGCTGGACCGGCTGGCCGCTGGTGACGAAGACCTGTTGGACATCGCCATCCCAAGGGGCGAAGACCTCATGCTGGATCGTTGGCATCGCCTGCCCTTTGGCTTCGACGCGGTAATCCCACGGGATGTATGCGAGGCCAAAGCCGACGCCGATGAGTGCGGCGACGACGGCGAGTGCGGTCCACAGGCGGCGTCCTTTGAACCAGCTGAAGGTGCGACCGAGTCCCCGCCACAGCGGCAGGAGGAAGATCGACTCATACCGCTGCGCGTTGTGAATCGCAGTCTCCACGTGCTCGGTCAGCAGTTCCGTGCGTTCAATGACATGCGGTTTGGGTCGCGCTTCAGTCGCCTGCTCGACCACAAGGCACCCGAGGACTTTGCGCGGCTTCTCCTTGCGGCGAGCACTCGTCTCCGGCTCATCAACGATGAGTGGCACTGGTTGCCGCAGCGGCAGCAGCATGACCATGCGCGTGCGGCTGGCGGAGAGATAATCGGCGAGTGGTTGCTCAAGTTGCGGGGCGAGGTCTTCAACCGTTCCGCGATAAGTAACCGGCTGGCCCCCTTTCATCACGGCGCGGCACAGGCGTGACATGGAACGGACCAGCACCGCCCGTTGGGCGACATCTTCCTGTCCGCTCACGCCAAACACCTTGGCGCGACCGCCATGCCACAGGGCGATGCTCATCCGGTCGCAGCCGACGAGTTTGCGACCATCGTTCACCGCGACCGCGACGGTTTCCTTCACATGCAGCGAGCGCTGCAGTCGCAGCAGAAACTCGTCGAAGTTTTCCCAGAAGGAGCCATCATCGGGTGGGGTTTCCGGGCGGGCGCCTTCCTGTTGAAACTGCTGGATGTAGCTGACCAGCATTTCGACCACTTCCCTCAGGTGGGTCAAATGCTCGGAGTTCGGCTTCTGCAATGCAACGAGTTCGACGACGCGCACTGGTGGTTGATTGCCGGGGACCGGAGCCATGATGGCCGTGTGCTGACGCAGGCCGGCCTCGGGGACGCTGCGGTCGGTCTCGACGTGCGTCTTCTTCTGGTTGATGCAGTCTCGCAGCAACGAAACGTGATCAGGGTCGAGCGTGAAGACCCCATCGGCTGCGATCTTGCTGAGACCTTCGGCGGTGAGGATTTCTGCATCGACCGGGGAATACAGTTCGAACACTGCTCCAGCGGCGAGCCCTTCAATTTCGATGGCATGCCGCAGTATGTCGAGCGCGAACATCGGCAAGCCGGTTGCCGTGTCCAGCGCGCGATCGCAGCGCGAGCGGAGTCGATCCAGGCGATCATGCCATTGAGCAGAGACAGACATGTGTCAGTCAGCCCTCCCTGAGCCACTGTTCCTTGTCACTGAGATGAGTGAAATCCCAAAGTCGATCTTGTCAGAATGCGGAGAATAGTCCACTGTGCGGAGTCTGGATAGACCGAGACACAGTAAGGGCGGCGATGGTCGGTGCCCAGATGACCGGTCGAGGCTGACCAGTTGCGAACGGGAAAATCTCGCTGAGGCGGGCGAGCCCTTCCGCGCACGAACCATATGCGAGTCATGATGCCATCCCTGGGGAAATCTCTGTTGCCATTGCTGATGGTGTTTGCCGGATGCGGTGGGCTGCTGCTTGCTCAAGAGCCGATCGGTGGCAGTCGACGGATTACCGCCACGGACTGTCTCACGCAGTTTGTGGATAAACTGATCTACTCGAGCGAGCGGGTCGGTGTGCTGACCATCGTACCGCGTGAAGGAGACTGGATTGAGCCTGATCAGGTGGTAATTCAACTCAGCGACAAGCCAGCGCGGGCGGCATTGGCGACGGCTCAGGCTCGGGCAGAGAATGTCGGCGACATCCGGGTCTCGGAAAAAGCGGCGGCTGCGGCCTGGCTCGAACATCAGGCGGCGCTGAATGCGAACGAACAGGCACCGGACCCTCGCAATCCGCCGTTTCCAGAGACGAGTGTTCTGAGGTTGCGACTGACTGCTGAAGGGGCCGATGCGAGGATCGAACAAGCGAAGGAAGAGAAGCGGGTCAACGAACTCACCGCTGAACAGGCGCGCGAGGAACTGCTCACCTATCAGGTGCGGTCTCAGATGCAAGGGATCGTGACCCACGTCTACAAGCAGGCGGGGCAGGGGGTCCAAACGGGGGAGCAGGTGCTCGAAGTGGTCAACATCGACAAGGTCCGGGTCGAAGGGTACGTGACCGTCGATGAATCGTATCTGGTCGAGACCGGCATGCCAGTGGAAGTCCGGTTCACACTCCCGCAGGCTACGGGGGAATCGGTCGTCATCAAGCAGACGTCCACGCTCGGTTTCGTCGACGTGACTGTCGCTCCGATAGCCAAGCGGGTTCGCGTGTGGGCAGAGATCCCCAACATCAACGGCCGCCTCAAGGCGGGAGCGAAGGCGGAAATGGAGATCACTGTGCCGGCGGAGTCGAACTGAGGTTCGAAGCAAATCAGCAGCACGAAATTCCAAACGCTCTGATCGACGAAGGTTTGCGCGACTCACATCAAATGTCAGTCTCGGCCCTTCGAATTTCGTGTTTGGAACCGCTGAACT
>JAGQQB010000230.1 GCA_020426425.1 Planctomycetaceae bacterium
TGCATTGAGGCCTAGGTTGGGTTGCATCGGCTTGACCGGTGGGCCGTACAGCTTGGAACTGAGCAGTCCAGAGACCAGCAGTGCCTGATCGCGAATCATTTCCGCCGTTAACCGCACACGCGGTCCGCGCGCGAGAAGCGAATTGTCAGGATCGCGTTCGAACTGAGCCTCATTCACCGCCGATGATTGCCGGTACGTCGCTGACATTACCAGTTCTTTGACAAACGCCTTGGTGTCCCAGTCCAGTGCCAACAGTTCCGACGCGAGCCAGTTGAGCAATTGCGGATGCGTTGGCAGCTCTCCCTGCGAACCAAATTCTTCGCTGGTGAGCACGAGACCTCGACCGAAGATCGCTTCCCAGTAACGATTCGCGATCACACGCGGTGTGAGCGGATTGCCGGGATCGATGAGCCAGTGGGCGAGGTCGAGTCGATCTGGCACAACATTGTCCGCCATCGCGTGCAGTCGCGATGGAACTCCTGGTGCGACCTCATCACCGAGATTCAGGAAGTTGCCACGGAGTTGAATGCGTGTCGTACGTAGTTGATTCTCGGGAAGCTGCTGGAGAACCGGGACGGTCGTGCTGGGCTTGATGTTGCTGAGGGACTTGTCCACGACCGCAAGGCGGTCGCGTGCAGGTTGCAGCAACTCAGAAATGTGCTGCAGGAAATGATTAGTCAGCTGTTGCTGCTCGTCTGGAGTGCGTTCTGCGACTGGTTGGCGTGCGAGGCGGGCGATTGCTGGCGGGACTGAGGCCTCGAGCGACGCGTTCACGTCGTTGGTCGCGGCGAAGCGAAGCCGACCGACTGTGTGATTCAGATGCTTGGAGAGTTGTTCGACCTGAAGGATCAGTCGATCACCTGGGGCTACGTCGATTGGCGTGGTGGGAATCAATGTGAGCTGATGGGGTTGATCGACCGCACCGCCGATCGCCCAACCGGTGTTCTCCGAGTTCTTGGTGTCCAGCACGTTGCTGGCGCCAAAGCCGGACTGTTCATAGTCGGCCGAGGCGACCTTGAGTGGAACTGACCGGACGCCGCTGAGTGAGAGTTCCTGCTTGGGCAGTGGTGGTTCGGTCACCTGGGATTGCCAGACGATGTTTCGGCTAGTGTCGAGCAGACTGACCTGGAAATTTGCGAGCCGCTTCGCGACCCCGTCATCCATGCGGTTCCAGACGACAATCTGATCGATCGGCCGCATCTCACCGAGATCAACCTCCCACCAGGGATCCTGCTCCTGCGCCGTGTGCGTCGTTGACTTGTCGGTGAAGATGCCGGTCGTGTTGCCATCAATCGCCAACTCGGCTGGGCCGCCAAAATCGGTACTGATTTGTTTCGCCTGGCCACGTAACGCGACATTCTCACCGCTGCTAAAGGCTTGTACTTCTGCCAGCGAAAGAAACTGCTTCTGTCCGGGCATCTCCACACGAATAAACCGTCCGCGCGGTCGCGCGTCCCCCTGCGGTTCGAGGCTGGCGAGGATTCGTGTGATGACGAAATTTCCCCCGCCGTAGCCGCTGCCTTCCGCAGGGAGCGCGGCATCGGGGATCGTCTGCAGTTGCAGGGCCGTAAGCGGTTGAGCGGCGAGCGTTTCGTCGATGGTGAGCGGCACCGTGAGCACATCTTGCTCACGGGCTTCCTCTACCGAGATCAGCCCATCTTCGGAAATGGTGACCGGCGCCTGCTCACGGGATGTGACGGCAGCAGTGGACAGAGGTCGCCAATTCGGTGGCGACTGGAACCGGGCGGTCCAGTGATTCAACTCCTGAGTCAACTCGGGTGTGAGTGTCGCCAATTGCTGCTGCAATTGCGTCCGTTCCTGTTCCCAGTCCCGCCGCTGTTGCTGCTGCTGGTCAGTGTAAATCTCCAGCAGAGGACTTTCGTTGCGGCGGTCGGCATCGGCAGTGTTGTTGAGGATGGCGAAGAACTGGAAGAATTCCTGCTGCGAGATGGGGTCATACTTGTGATTGTGACACTGCGCGCAATTCATCGTCGTCCCCATCCAGACTGCCATGGTCGTATTGACGCGGTCCACGATGGCGACGTTGCGGAACTCTTCGTCGTTCGTTCCCCCTTCGTTGTTCGTCAGTGTATTGCGATGAAAGGCGGTGGCGATCAGTTGGTCATCCGTTGGATTGGGGAGTAGATCACCTGCCAACTGCTCAATCGTGAACTGATCGAACGGCATGTTGCTGTTGATCGCGCGGATCACCCAATCACGGTACGCCCAGATGGTGCGGGGAGGATCGTCGGCGTATCCGGCGGAGTCAGCATAGCGCGCGAGATCGAGCCACTTGCGGGCCCAGTGTTCGCCGTAAGCCGGACTGTTCAGCAGTCGGTCAACCACCTTCTCATATGCGTTGCCGCTCGAGTCGTTGAGGAATGCGTCGACCTCCTCAGGCGTGGGAGGCAAACCGGTCAAATCGAGTGAGACACGGCGCAGTAACGTGTATCGGTCAGCTGCGGGACTCGGCTGCAAGCCTTCCAGCTGCAGTCGCGCTCGGACGAACTGATCAATTGGATGCAGTCCGGCAGGGGATTCTGCAATTTGCAGAGGTAGCGTTGGTCGTTTGATGGGTTCATATGCCCAGTGCCCGGCGTATTCTGCACCTTGAGTGATCCAGCGCCGTAGCAGATCGACTTCCTGATCAGTCAGCCGCTTGCCAAACTCGGGCGGCGGCATGCGTTCGGCGTCATCGGTCGTGGTGATGCGGGCAAACAGCGCGCTCTGGTCGACATCGCCGGGGACGATCCCTTTCGCACCAGAATCTGTCTCGCCCATCGCACCTTCGCGCAGGTCGAGCCGCAGACCACCTTCACGCTCCTCTTCATCGGGGCCATGACAGGCAAAGCACTTGTTCGAGAGGAGTGGGCGGATTTCCGTCGTGAAATCTACGGGCGTGTCGGCACGAAGTCCGGTCGCCGCAACGCAGATGGGAAACAGGAACAGCAAGGCTCGCAGGCTGCGTATTGCTCGCATGTGATCTAAATCTGTAGAGGCAGGAATTCGGGGCGGGAGAGGGACAAGCCCTCCCATCAAAGTCTAGCGATTCAATGGGCCATAGAGAAGGTGTTTGCCGCGAAAGACTGTTCACGTTGGGCTGTTCGCCGTTGGCAATTGGCCACTTGCCGGATCGCGTTCCGAGGAGTCGGATTGTGTTCTGAAGGACTGCGCGAACGTCTCCGTCGCAGCAGTGTGCGGATCATCGACACAACCATCGTGGGACCACGTTGCCAGCAGCCCACAGTGATCCGCTTATCCCTCCATCCTAGCCCTTAGTCCCCGGACCAACCTGCAGCAGCCCCAGCGATGCCAGCCGTCGCTGCATCGCGTCCGACTTCAAAAGTCGTAGAAGTGCTTGCACGGCTGGACGTTGTAGTCGTTGATCGGGAATGACGAAGTCGTATTGCTCGGCCTGGACGGGGAACGTACGGAGTCCGTATGCGGCGGCGACTGGTTCGATGGCGAGTCCCCAATCGGCGCGGCCTTGTTGGATCGCTGCAGCGACGGCATTGTGAGAGCGAACCTGGACCCCATAGCCGGGTGGCTGCAATTTCGTGTCGACCTGCTGCAGCAGTTGATCGAGCAAGATACGTGTGCCGCTGCCGGGATTGCGATTGACCATGGCGCAGCTTGTGTCGCTGAGTGCGATCGACAGGGCCGCGTGAGCCTCGGTTACGTTCGTAAACCGCGGATCGTCGCTGCGGCAGACGAAGCACTGCATCCGCTGATATCCGGGAACGAGCGTCAGTCCCGGTGTGACGAATGGGCGGTTGTATTCATTCGACTGTGGATCGAGCAGATGGACACCGGCCAGATCGCATTCGCCGCGTTGAGCGGCGGTCAATCCACCCTGACTACCGACATGCAGCACGGTAACGCTGAACCCGTGTTGCCGCAATTCGCCGAGCAGTTCGTCGAGTCCCAGACAGTGACTGCCAATGACGACCAGATCGGGCGTGCGCAGTTCGCGATCCAGCAGCGTGACTGCAACAGCTTGTTCCGCATCGACGATCTCCGTGTGAGCTGGAATCGTCACGAATCCGTCTGCCTGAGAGAACGTGGTGACTGCGCCGGAGCCTTTGCCGAGTGGATACGCGGCCAGTCCGGACTCCGTTTCGAACAGTCGGACCAACAGATATTCCGTGCGACCTTTGTCGGAATGAATCCGCAGCGGCACTTGCGCCTCGACCTGCGAAGTCTGTTTCGGCGGCAATCCCGCGAGCTGCCGAATGACCGGGGCAACAAATTCATGAAACGTGAAGATCGCCGACGTTGGAAACCCCGGCAGGATGACCACCGGCTTGCCTCGTGTGACCGCGAGGCAAATCGGTTTGCCCGGCTTGAGCGCGACTCCATGCGCAACGATGCCCGGATCGGTCCAGCCGCTGATGATTTGATACGACAGATCTCCCGCCCCTTTGGAGGTACCGCCGGAGAGCAGGACAACATCGTGCTCCAACGCCTTGTCGACAATCCGCCGTAGTGCATCGGCATCATCGGGAACTGCGCCGAGCAGAACTGGTTCGCCACCAGCTTCGGTCACTGCACCGGCGAGAATGGCAGCGTTGGAATCGTAGATCGCGCCCAGTGGCAGCGGTTCGCCCGGCTGCACGACTTCATCGCCGGTGGAGATGATCGCCACTTGAGGACGCGAATAGACTGGAACCGATGTCATTCCGAGTGCCGCGAGTACGCCAATCTCGCGAGAGGTGAGGACTTGCCCCGGCCAGTAGATTGTTTCCCCGAGTGCGATATCGCTGCCGGCGAAGGTGATCATTGAACCCGGTGCCGCAGCGCGGCCCACTTCCAGGGCGAGCGTTCCGTCACATTCGACGATGTCGGTCTGTTCAATCATCACGACCGCATCGGCACCACGCGGGACCATGCCTCCGGTCGAGATGGGTGTTGCGGTCCCGGAGCGGACTTCAATCTGCGGGACCACGCCCGGTAGCAGAGACTCATTGTTGATCGCGAGTGTACGGGGCGACTCCTCCATCGCGCCGGTTGTGTCAGCAGCCCTGACGGCGAAGCCATCGACATTCGATCGATCGAAACCAGGAACATCGATCGGAGCGGCGATCCGCTCGGCGAGCACGCGTCCGTGTGCTGCATGCAGCGTGACCAGTTGACTGCTGGGCAGCGCAAATGGAATCGCATCATGAAACCGTTGCTCGGCTTCGTCGCGACTGAGCACGGTCAAGAACTGCTGTTGCCGGGCAGCGAGTTTCACTCGATCGGACAGCATGCTTGAGTCTCGGTTGAGTGTCGGAGGTTGTGCGGGATGATTCCTGCGAACGCAGCGGGAACTGGAACAGACCGGGGCCTTTCGCGCTACATTGTCCGCCCACCATCGACCGTCAGCAACTGACCGGTGGTCAGCGAGGTACCGCGGGCGAGATAGAAAATCGCATCGGCAATGTCCTCAGGCGCTGCGCAGCGTGGGATCGGATAGTCAGCGACGAAGGACTGAATCTGTTCTTCGTTCATCCAGGTTCGCAACCAGCGGGTGTCGATCGGTCCCGGACAGACGGCGTTCACGCGAATCTCGGGAGCGAGTACTCGGGCGAGTGACTTGGTCATCGTGTTGAGTGCCCCTTTGCTCGCGCAATAGGCGATGGACGATCCCATCCCGGCGAGACCGGCCACGCTGCTGACGTTCACAACCGCAGCGGCTTGACCTTTGCGGAGCCACGGTACCGCCGCCCTGGTGACGAAAAACGGGGCCTTTACATTCACATCGAGAATGCGGTCCCACTTCTCCTCGGTCATCTCGTCCAGCTTGGCATGCGGGACGGGAAAGGTGGTGCCAGCGTTGTTAACGAGCACATCGAGCTTGCCGAACCGCTCACCGATCTGGGCAAGCATCGCCTCGACGGCGGGGGTATCGCTGACGTCGCAACGGATCAGATCGGTCGCCGCGCCGGCCGTTTGTGCCAAGTCGCACGTTTCTTGCGCCTCGGCTTCACTGCGCGAATAATTGACGACAACATCAAAACCTTCGCGAGCAAAGCGGACGATGGTCGCCCGGCCAACGCCTGTCGCTGAACCAGTGACGAGTACAACAGGACGATCACTCATGGTTGCCTTTGCAAGTTC
>JAGQQB010000231.1 GCA_020426425.1 Planctomycetaceae bacterium
GTTCACGGTCCCATCCCGCAGTTGGATGTCGAGTTGAATCTGAATTGTTGGATCGAGTTCCCCCCGTTTGGTAAATCGCGCGGTTCCATCGCCGCGACCGTGCAGATCGAGCGCCTCGATCGCCTTGAGCGCGCCGGAGAGTTTCGGTGTGTTGAGAGCGGTATGCAGCCGATCATCGACAGGGATGCCGGTCCCATGGACCGTCAAATCAAGCTGCGTACGGACTCCGTCGGGCACTGCGATGCCGCTGAGCGTGACCGGTCGATCCCCCGCCAGCCCCTGCATGTTGATGTGAAAGACCTCTCCCTGCTGCTGGATATCACCGGTCACCCCCTGCACCGGATACGGAAACATCGCATGGATCGCGGAGCAGTCGATCGCGGTGAACTTGCGGAGTGTCACCTGAGGGCGCGCCACGCCATCGTCGATGACGCCGACGTCGAGATCGAACACCCCGGCCGGTTGTAGCAGGTCGTACAACTTGAGCAGTCCCGGTGTGAGGAACTGCCGCACGCGCCGATCAAGTCGCAACTGGGTCGCCCGCACGACAAACTCCTTGCCCCACCCCGCTTCCCCGCGCACCAGTTCGCCATCGACAAACAACCGGCTCTCGCCATTCGCCGCCGAAAGCTCCCGGATGACCAACCGATCGGGAGTCAGCTCGATGTCGGTGGAGAGATCAAACAGCGGGATCGGCAAGACCGCATCCGAGAGCTGCCCCCGATCAATACTCGCCGTGACCGCATAGTCGAACGGCTCGCCCTTTCTCGCCTGCCCCACATGGAACTGCAGCTTGGCATCCGCACGCAGTGCAGACGCGGTGTTTGCTGCGGCACTCGCCATCTCAACTGGCACATTGCCACCGCGCTCCATCGCATTGGACGCCCAGCGATTCAGCGGCGAACCGTTCACACCATTCGGTCCGCCAGTCCGTGGTCGCCCAATCCCCAGCGATGCCAGCTTCGCCTCACCATCGGGAATCAACCGCGCGACGCTCGACAGCAGGGCGTCGTTCACCTGCAACGACCGCGTCGCCCCATTCACGCGCCATTCGCCCGACTGCGCGTCAAACAGGATGTTCACATCCGCCGGACTCATCCCGGCGAGTTGCACCTGCGCCTTCCCCGCGTAGCGACGAAACGCCTCAGGGCGAAATGTCCCGCTCGCATGTTCGACGGTCAGTTCCTGAACCGGACCATCCGTGAGTTGTTGAACCCCAATCAGCGCGCGACCATCCTCCACTTCCCACGGCGGCGAAACTCCCGAGGTCGATGGCGGAATGCGGCCCGCCTGCCAGTTCCAGCGGCCACTCGCATCGCGGAACAGCACCGCCTGCGGTTGATGCAGCAGCACATGCCGCACGATCACACGCTGATCGTTCCGCAACAGTTCCCCATCGAGTTCGAGTTCCAACATGGGAACCTGCAACAGATCAATGTTCTCCGGCCCAGAATGTGGCCGCACACGGACATTCTTCAGTTGCAGTTCGCCCCGCACATCGAACGTAAGCGACTCGAAGTCGACCTCCCAGTCCGGCGCGATCTCCGCCAGTTTCGACCGCAGCGCCTGTTCAATCCAGTGATCGGAATGACTTGCCAGTTCCGTCACCGCGTAACCAGCAGCGATGACGCCCCCCATCGCCAGCACCACGGTCCAGATGAGCACCGCCCGGACATTCTTGGTCGTCAGCATGCTCCACCTCCCGGACTTGCGGAAGGTTGTCCCATGTTGATGCCAGTTGTGGGCAACGTGCCGCGCCATGTTCGCCACAGCGTCTGCAGTCCAATCGCGGCAAGCACCATCAAGGGGTACTCGCCCGGCAAGCGATACCGCAACGAGCTGACGAATACACAGTGGAGCGCGCAGAAGTAGAGAATCGGAGCGACGGTCAACACGAGCAGCCAGCGGTCCTGTCGCACCTCCCAGCCGCCATAGATCGCGAGCAAGAGCAGAGGAAGAAACGCCAAACTCGTCGCGATGCGAACGGTCGGATGAGTAAATTGCGGCGCGTTCGGCCATGGATTCCAGTAACGCGCGAACTTGATCCCCACCAGTTCCAACGTCCGACCAGGATGCTGTTTCACGAACTCCAATGCCGCCTTTCGGTAATGACGATCCACTTCGTACTCGGACATCGAATTCATCAATCCGTCGCGATCAAAGAACGTCATGTCGCTATCGCCGGTGGCGTCAGGATTGAGTCCGTCGTACAGACTCGGCCCCATCCAGAAGGTCGTCAACGTGAAATGCCCGCTCACCCGTTGATTCCGCAGTCCCCACGGCAATAACGCCAGGACGAGCGACGTCATGATCAAGACGCTGCAAAACAGGGCCGTGCCCCGTTGTCGTGCCAGCAGCAACAGCAGCACACAGAACCCCGGCACAGCCAGAATCCAGCTCGGCTTCACATAGACCGCCAGCGCCGACATCACCCCGGTCAACACCGACCACAGCGCCACCACTGTCATCTGCGGACTCTTCTCGCGCGATTGCAGCAGCCCCCCCAGCGGAACCGCACATGCCAACGACGACAACATCAATACCGCGAACAATGACTCTGTCAACAGGACTGGCGAGAACGCAATCAGCACTGGAGCGATGGCGGTCAACCCGGCGGCGATGAGTCCCGTCTCGGCCGAGTGCAGCGTCGTCCCGAGCCAGTAGCACAGCGGTATCCCGGCGCTGCACACCACCGCCAGCAGCAATCGCGCGGCGAACTTGTGATCGCCGAACATCCGAATCGACGCGGCAATCACCGCAGGAAATCCGGGCATCCGCAGCACGCGACGGGGCGGTTCGTACAACTGGAACGACTCGCCACGCGCGAGCCGTTGCCCCAGCTCCCAGTAGCCGTTGGCGTCCCCTTCGATCAGGAACTCACGCTGCCAGCGATGGTCAAGCTGGTACTGCAGCCCGACTGCGGCGACAACACGCAACAGCAATCCCAGACCAACAATCCACCATAACCAACGCCGCACACACGCCTCACGCCGCTCGCAGTTGGACCGGGGTGGCGGCTCCGGTGAGTTGCTCGCGGTATCCGTTGACATGCTGAGCCTCCAGCCGACTCAAACTCTCCGAGAGCAACGGCATCGCCACACACAGGGCCTTGCGAATCTTCTTGGTCTGCAGCGAGCACTCGCCCGCACCGAATCCATGGGCTGGTTCATTCAACGTCGTTTCACGTCGCAGCGCCAGCCAAGGTCGATCAAACTGATCGGCCAGCCGCTGTGCGAACTTCAGCGGGCTAATCCGCTCTGCTCCGCCCACATGATACACCCCTGCCAGTTCTTCCTGATGAGCACGATCCAGAATCTCTGCCAGATCCGTCGCTAGAATCGGTGTCGAGTGCCGGACATGATCTTGTTCAACGATCCGGCGAGCTTCAATTTCCGCCAGCATCGTTTCGACCCAGCCAGCCCGACGAGGATCGGGCGACCAGCCGAATACATTCGTGCGGACAATCAAGGCTTCTGGACAGACCTCGCAGACCTGCTCTTCCGATGCGCGAATCGTAATCGCCTGCAGCGAATGGCATAGTCCGGGACTTTCTTCTTCGTGAAACATCCAAGGGCCGGTGAAGACGGCATCGGACGAGATCATCGTGAATGCGGCTCCCGCCTGACGCGATGCCTCCGCCCAACTGCGGGCGTCATCGACCATGTGCTCCGTGATCAGTGGCTTCGAACGTGGATCCCATGCCGACCGGGCGGCGGGACCGCAGTGCAGTACCCAGTCAGGTCGCACCTGCGAAATCAACTGGTGTGGTGCGTCAGCAGGATCCAGGACATCACAGTTCGCGATATCGTACCGATGCTGTGAAGCCCACACAGAGACGCGATACCGACCGGCGAGAGACGCGGCAACATTTGCCCCAACTACCGTGTCCACTCCGACGACGAGAAGACTTTCCACGCTGTGCCTCCATGCCTGTGCGTGCGATCTATGATGCTGACTCGCGGGATGGTGCAGTCATCGATGCCTTCGACCACCGCAATTCTCCGCGAACGGTGAGGGAGTATAAGCACGGTTTTCAGAACCCGCCAAGACCAATCGGCAGAGATTGCCGCTTGCTTTTGTCACCACCGTGTGATTGACTCGCGAGACGAGCCTTCCGGCAACACACGAACGACGACAGACATGTGACAGATCACAGTTTCCCTGCACGCCCCGTAACCAACCAGGGACATTCCCATGCCTGGACGAAAAAATGACTCTTGAGTGTGGGCACATCGGCTCTGGGAAATACTGCCATCGTTGTGCCGATGAAGCCAAAGCCAAGAAACAAAAACAAGCCGAGCGGGAGGAAAAATCCCAGGCGAAAGAGCACTGGAAGCAGACTTTTGATGCAGACGCAATCGACTTGAAGCATCTGCCGCGCAAAGACCTCGTCCTCAAGGCACGGGAACTGATCACGCAAATCGTCGCCAGCACCGAATACACGAACCATGGCGGCAAGCGCTTGAATTTCGACCGTACGATGATCTCTGTTCCGCTCGGGCGCGAATTCCGGATACTCTTTCGCGACACGAGTGGTGAACTGAAACCTCTGGCAGCGATGTCGCATGAGGAATACAACCGGACCAAGCCTGGTGCCTAACCGCCTGTTCAGTCCAACTATTTGCGGTGTCGCCCACATGGCGTCCCAACCACGATACTGGCACCGCGACGCTGGACCGATCCGCCTTGCATCTCTCCGTCACGCATCCCATTGAATAAGGAAGAGCCAACGATGCCGCGATTCTTGATCCTGTTGCTTCTGCTCGGCCTACCGGCGCAAATCGTCCATGCCCAGGGACGTGACTCCTACGCCGAAGCCCGAGCGAACATGGTCGATGAGGCGCTCGCCTCTGAAGGCGTCACCAACGCCCGTGTGCTGGAGTCGATGCGAATCGTGCCGCGGCATCTCTTCGTACGGCCCGATCTACGACCGTATGCCTACTTCGACCAGGCGCTCGACATTGGTTTCAAGCAGACCATTTCGCCCCCATTTATCGTCGCCTACATGACTGAAGTGCTCGACCCACAACCCGAGGACAGGGTGCTCGAAATCGGAACCGGAAGTGGGTATCAGGCGGCGGTGCTGTCGGGACTCGTCAAAGATGTCTACACCATTGAAATCGTCGAACCGCTTGGCAAACGGAGTGCCGATCTGCTGGAGCGGCTTGGTTATGCCAATGTGCACACCAAGATTGGTGATGGCTACCTCGGTTGGCCCGATGCCGCCCCATTCGACAAGATCATCGTCACCTGTTCTCCGGAAGACGTTCCGGCACCGCTCATCGAGCAACTCAAGGAAGGAGGCCGCATGATCATTCCGCTCGGCGAACGTTATCAGCAGGTGTTCCATCTGTTCGAAAAGCGGGATGGCAAGCTCGAAAAAACGCGACTGCTTCCCACGCTGTTCGTGCCGATGACGGGCAAAATGGAACAACTGCGTGAAGTGTTGCCCGATGGCGCGCATCCGGGGATTGTGAACGGCGGATTTGAATTGACCATCAGCGATGAAGGTCTCGCCGAGGGCTGGCACTATCAGCGGCGTTCCACGCTGGTCCAGGAAGGCGCGCCGGAAGGATCGCAATTCATCGAGTTTCAGAACGATGTCGCCGGCCGGACCGCCCACATGCTGCAAGGCATGGCGATTGACGGCACGAAAGTCGCGCGACTTTCGCTCTCCTGGTACATGCGATCCGACGAGATTCGTCAGGGACTCGCAGCAAGCGAACAACCGGGGCTGATCATCCACTTCTTCGACGCCCGGCGACTCCCGATCGGCACCGCCGCCATCGGTCCGTGGCTGGCAGATCAACCGGATTGGAAACGGATGTCACAAACTGTCGACATTCCCCGCACCGCCCGCGAAGCAATCATCCAGGTGGGCCTCAATGGCGCGACTGGCACCCTCGCGCTGGATGGGTTTCAGACATCGGTAACGGCAAGGTAGCGGGCGGGAAATTCGAAGCACGAAATCCGAAATCCGAAACAAACTCGAAATCAAAAATCAGAAACGGGTGATTGCTCAGGCGTTCCGCGAGTGCGGCCGTTTGGAATCTTGGTCCTTCTGATTTGTTTCGGATTTCGAGCTTCGGATTTCGAAT
>JAGQQB010000232.1 GCA_020426425.1 Planctomycetaceae bacterium
CTTGCAGACGGTGTAGCACACATCGCGATAGCAGGTGTGGTAGCACGGCTTGCGCACGCGGCAGGTCACATCGCGATAGCAAGTGTGGTAGCACGGTTTGCGGACCGTGTAGCACACATCGCGATACGTGGTGTGATAGCACGGCTTGCGAACCGTGTAGCACTCGTTGCGGTAGCAGGTATCGTACACCACCCGCTTGCAGGTGACCGGCGTCTTCTCGACGCAGGTATCGTACACGGTGCAGCATTCGTTGTACTCTTCAGTACACCACACGGTTTCGCGAACCGTTTTGTAACTTGGTCCGCAACTGACGCGGGCCTGGCAGTAGTCGCCGCACGGCTGACAGGTGTCAACTGGACAGCAGCGATACCGTCCAATTCCACAAAACAGGCCGGCTTCGGCCTCGCCGTAGCTGGCCAGGCTCATCAGAGCGGCCAACACTGGCATTAACAATACGCGTCGCATGGCTTGAGTCCTCGTTTCTTCAACCCCAAAACGTGGATTCCCCGGATGGAACCCTTCCAGTCCTTTGGATTCGGCAGGGCTTGCCGGAAAACTCCACGTCACTTGCCCTAAATTGCCCCAACCTCCCTGTCGGTGGGGTTCGCCGATGCACAACCGGCGGGATGTGCGCATTTCCACCTGGTGCTACAGAGCGCATCACCGGCACACATCGGTTATTGGCATCGACGACAAATGACGGCGTGCTGCACGACGATCAGCCGCTCGATCGCAAGTGGGTCGCAGTCTTCGTTAAGGAACGCTATGGTTGGATTCCTGCGAAAATGGCCCGCAAGCCGCAGAGGTTTCCCGAACTACCAACCGGCGAGAAATTGCATGAAATTCGCAATCTGTCAGGAACTGTTTGAAGACTGGAGTTGGCAGGACCAGTGCGAAACGATCGCACGCATTGGTTACACGGGGATCGAAGTTGCGCCGTTCACGCTGGCTTCCAGTCCTGACCAGTTGAGCACCGCTGATCGCGATCGATTGCGTCAGACGGCCGCCGACTCAGGACTTGAGATCATTGGTCTGCACTGGCTGCTGGCGAAGACGGAGGGACTGCATCTCACCTGTGATGAAGACGCCACGCGCGAACGGACCGCACGGTACTTGATCGAGTTGGGTCATTTGTGCGGCGATCTCGGCGGGACCGTGATGGTCTTCGGCTCACCAGGACAACGCAGTCTGCCACCCGGCGTGACGCGCGAACTCGCCATGCAGCGGGCCGCAGATGTCTTTCGTCAGGCAATGCCTGAGATCGCCGGACGCGGTGTGCATCTGCTCATCGAACCGCTCACGACCAAAGAAACCGACTTCATTAACACCTGTGCCGAAGGAGTCGAATTGATCGACATGGTCGGGCATCCGAATTTTGCGTTACACCAGGATGTGAAGGCGATGCTGGGCGAAGGGACGCCGCTGCCGGACCTCATTCGCGACTATGCCGCTCACACCCGCCACTTCCATGTCAACGACAGCAACCTGCTCGGACCTGGCATGGGTGAGACGGAATATCAACCGATCTTCGCCGCTCTGCAGGAGACCGGCTACGACGGCTGGATCTCGGTGGAGGTGTTTGACTACTCCCCGGGGGCGGAGCACATCGCGGTCGAAAGTCTGCGGTACATGGACAACGTCCTCGCCGGGATGAGATGAGGCCGCTGGAGCGCACACGGCTACGTACGCAATATTCGCCACTGGCGTCCGGCGACGGGCACACAACGTCCGGCGGCGGGCATAAAACGTCCACAACACGATATCAGCCCCTGCTGGATATCCCGTCCACCAGGGGCTGAGTTCATGAACAGCAGTTTTCAAATCGACCACATCCTGCCGCTGAGGACGCAGGCAGCCGACATCTTACGCGAAGGGACCAATGTGAGCGCCACGGCGCAAACCGCATCCCACGCCGACCGGGTCCAGGACAACGCCCTGCTTAGTCGTTGCGGAGCTTGACGCCAAGCTCGGTGAGTTTCGCGCGGATTTCGTTCAAGGAAGTCACGCCGAAGTTCTTGGCCGAGAGGAGTTCGTCCGGCGTGCGCTGCACCAACTCACCGACGGTGGCGATTTGCATCCGCGACATGCACTTACGACTACGGACGGACAAATTGAGGTCGGCAATCGGGGTCGCCAGCGCGGCCTGCTCTTCGGGCGACAGATCGCGGAAGTCGACTTTCGTATCCCGCTGCTTTTCGTGCAAGTTCACGCCGATCGACAATCCATGCATCGCCATCAGTTCGCGAACTTCGGTCAGCGAGGTCTCGCCGAAGTTTTTACCAGAGAGCAACTCCTGCTCGCTGATTTCCGTCAGGTCGCCCAGTGAGCGAATGCCCATCGTCGACAGACAGTTTCGGCTGCGCACTGAGAGTTCGAAGTCAGTGACCGGACGACTGAGCAACTGCTCCATCCGCTGTTGCTGCTTAAGCGACTCTTCGTCGACGTACATGTCGCTCGTCGCTTCAATGTCCTTCAGGTACAGCACGGCCCGTTCGTTGCCCGGATCGTACTTGAGCACGCGCTCGAAACAGTACTGCGCGGCGGAGTAGTTCTCCTTGTCTTCGTACAGCAGACCCAGGTTGAGCAGCGCTCCAACGTAGTATGGAGGACGGGCGAGGCAACGTTCATACAGTTGAATCGCCTCGTCATCATCACCATGCCGGCTGTTCTGAATTGCCAACGAGAAGAGCGCCCGCTGGTGATGCGGGTCCATGTCAACCGCCCGCTCGATGTATTCGATCGCTCCAATCGTATCCCCGCGATCAGCCAGGATACAGCCCATCTGATAGGAGTATTCCGCAAGCCGGGCGCCTTCAGCGCCAGTGCTGCGAATGATTGATTCCGCCTGTTCGAGATCTCCGGATTGCCGCACTTCACCAGCGCGACGTAACGTCGATTCGGTTGGATTGTAACCGAGCTTGGCCGCCTGTTCGAACTCTTTCGCGGCCCCAGCATGATCCTGCAGCGTAGCGAGGGCTTGACCTCGATAGAACCGACCGATCCCCTCTTTGCATCCGTCAAGTGCTTCCGCCGCACGCACTGCCTGACCGAGGAAGAAGAGTCCAATCCCCGCCCGGACGCGTAAACTGGTATCCTGATCCGCCGCCTGCGCGACACCCTCGACGGCCTTGCGAAACTCTCCGGCACCCGATCCGACCGCCGCGCCCATCATGCGGCGGATCTCGTCCTGAGTCATGGCGGCGGAGTTCTGCAACGTGCCAGCGAAATCGTAAGTCTGGATTGACATTTCAGTTCCGTTAAACAGACTGGATTCTCGTCGACCCCACACACAACCCTCTTTGCGCAACGGGACCAACAGTGAATCCCGCATTGTACCGTTGTTCGCAAAAGGTTCAATTCTGGCGAGAATTCGAGAAGTTTTCGTTGCTGGCCGTTGTCCTCATGCGAGCCGCCAATAGCCAAGAACCTGCCAATCGCGGTAAACTCCCTTTGTGGACACACCTCCGCTCTCTATTGGTCCGTTGCAGTTCGCTTCGCCGTTTGTGCAGGCGGCGTTGAGCGGCTATAGCGATTCGGCCATGCGACGACTGGCACGATCGTTCGGGGCAAGTTACGCGCTGGCCGAGGTCATGCTCGATCGCTTTGCGGTTGAAGTCAAAGGGACCGGCAAAACGCGACATCATCTGCATCTGGCCGACGAAGACCATCCGATCGGCGGACAGCTGATGGGGGCTGATCCAGGTCAGTTCGGCCCCGCGGCGACGCGGCTGGTCGAGTGCGGTTTCGACGTCATCGACATCAATTTTGGTTGCCCGGTGAAAACCGCCATGGGCGGCTGTCGCGGCGGTTACCATCTCTCGCAACCAGAGGTCGCCCTGGAGATTATCTCCCGAGTACGCGACGCGGTGCCGGAGTCGATCCCGGTGACGGTCAAAATGCGGCGGGGGATCGATGATACCTGCGACAGTCGCGAGCACTTTTTCACCATTCTCGATGGGGCGTTCGCACGCGGCGTGACGGCGATCACCGTGCATGGGCGCACGGTCGAGCAAAAATATGTTGGCCCCAGCAACTGGGAGTTTCTCCGCGAAGTGAAACAGCATGTCGGCCCACGGACCATCCTGGGGAGTGGCGATCTGTTTTCCGCCCACGATTGTCTACGTATGTTGTCTGAGACCGGTGTCGATGGAGTGACCATTGCCCGGGGAGCGATCGGCAATCCCTGGATTTTTCGGCAATGTCTGGCACTGTGGCATGGGGAACCGTTGCCCCCGCCCCCAGATGTCCTCGAACAACGAACAGTGCTCCAAAGGCATGCGGCCTTGCTCGCAGAGACGTACGGCCCCGACCGCTGGTTGGGACAGATGCGGAAGTTCAGTTTCAAGTATGCCCGACTGCATCCTCAACAGGACGAAGTCGTCCGAGCCTTCGCCCAACCGCGCACGCCCGACCAGTGGCAGTCCGTGCTCGATCGGTTCTACAGTGACGCTCTCCCAGGCCGCGATCCCGCAGTGGATGAAGTGAATGTCGCAGCCGCCGAATAAGTGGTCGCGTGGCAAACGAGACGCCATGTCACGAGGCCGGAAAGTTTCGCTAACCGGACAGATCATGGAAAACAGTTTTTGTACTCTGTTGCCTGCCGATCTAGACTGACAGGACCGGAATCGCAGTTCCGGTGCGCGCAAACCAATGTCCAACGACACTCCACAGACTGCACCACATGGCCCAACTGGGGGATGGCTGGGAGGCCATGCTCTGCTGGGATCGCTGATGGTGCATGGCATGCTACTCGGGGTCATGGGCTTGGTGGTCCTTCCCGGAGCAACGCCCCCACATCCGGTGCTCATCGTGTCTGGCGTCGCTGATGAGAGGATTCCGAAAGTCGACCTGACAGTCGATGTCCCAGAGATGCCTGATGACGCTCAGTTGGGAGCCGCCGCACAGTCGCACACCCTGCCGATCGGCTCCATGCGATCTGATCTGACCGAAGTCGTCCCACAAAGCAATGGCGATCTGCAGCCGGTCGCGACCGCCAGTGTGCCTGCGTCCGATTGGAATCAGGTGGTCGGTGCCGCGCAGCCTTTCAATGGCGATGCGGTCGAAGGAACCTCAGGCTTGGGGACCGGCGCTGGCAGCAGTCAGTTCTTCGGACTACCGCCGATCGGCGACAAAACCGTCTTCGTGGTCGATGCGTCGCGCAGCATGCACCATCCACACCCTGGCCCCGCCCGGACGCGATTCAAACGAGTGAAGCTGGAACTCGTCCGGACCATCGGGCAGATGCAGCCTGAGCAGCAGTTCTTCCTGATCTTTTTCAACGACCAGGCCGTTCCAATGCCCGCCAGTCAAATGGTCTCCGCCACGCCTGGGGCGCGGCAGATGTATCTGAACTGGATGGTCGGTGTGGACGCCGACGGGAAAACCAATCCAGTCCAGGCGCTATTGATCGCCATGCAACTCAAACCCGATACGATCTACCTGCTGACCGATGGCGACATTCCGTACAAAGTCGCTCAAGTGGTCCGCGAGGCGAATGTGCATCACACCAGCATCCATACCATCGGGTTTGGTGACGACGCTGGCGAACAGGTGCTGCGGGAAATCGCCGAGCAAAGCGGCGGAACGTATCGCTACATCTCCGAGGAAGAATCGGCTCAATCGACACCGCAGTGAGGCGGCCTGCGGCCGAACGAGGATCGAGGACTGAGGATCTAGGACCACAGGTGCCGCGCGTGTAGCGGCCATGGTCGACTTCGTCGACCATCCCGCCTCAACCATCTCAACCGTGGCGCAGCCACACTCAACCATCTCAACCTCTTGCGGTCGGGCATGCCGTTGAGACGAATTCCGCGAAACCGGCTCAATCGTCACTGCCACCGTCACCACCAGAGTCGTCGTCGCCACCTTCCATAATGGTGTCCAGCAGACCTCGGGCTTCGAGGACCTTCTGCTTAAGCTCTTCCATGACTTCTGGATTCTCTTCCAGAAACGCCCGGGCCTTTTCGCGGCCTTGTCCCAACTTCAAATCGCCATAGGCGAACCAGGAGCCGCTCTTCTGAATGAACTTCGCGGTGGTGGCCAGATCAAGCACATCACCCGCCATGCTGA
>JAGQQB010000233.1 GCA_020426425.1 Planctomycetaceae bacterium
TCGCCTTCCGCGATCAACGCGACATGGTGACTCGCATCAACCGGTGGTGGCAGTAGCGGATTCGCCTCCGCTGCTTGCTGGGCGTGAAGCAATCCGCACTGTCCCAGCGGAATACAAATGAGCGCGAGCACAACAGCTCGGCCCAGCGACCTTCTTTGGTCTCGCACTTGCATAGTCATCTCTTCCCCCGTGTAGATTTTGGCTAGCAGCAATTACGGTCGACCAATCCTTGGTCCTGTTTGCCCACAGCGAGATTGCGGGGGGCATGCCTGCATGCATCCATGCCCCAAAGGCATCGGCGCCAACCGGCGTACAAGACGCGAATTGGCAAGTCGAACGACGTGCGAATCCACCACTTGCAGTGTTGCACCTTCCGAGTGCGAAAATCCCGTACCGACTTAGCACATAGATTCCTTACGACCGGATCGCCACAACGATCTACGCACATCGCTGGGATAACACTGCACTGCGACGATGCCAGAACGAAACGTCCGCCCGGTCTCATCAAGCGACCTAGGTTTCGACGAATCGTTTCCGATAGCAGCTCCAGTCTGCCTCAATCTCCTCTCTTGTTTGGTGCGGCATGGGCGACCCGCTTCCTCGCGCGCCAATCCCGACCCGGTCACGAAAGTCGAGCCATGTTCAATTCACGTTCCAAGTTCGTCACCTGGCACAAGCTACGTTCGGTCTTGGCCGAGCAACTGGAAGATCGCGTACTGTTCGACGCCGTGGCCGCTTTGCCGGTTCCGCAGGAACCACCTGCCAGCGAAGCTCCGGAACCGGTCCAGCAACAGTCCGCAGAAGCAACGCCGACCGATGTGCAGCGGGAACTGGTGCTGATCAACAGCAACGTAACCGACGTCAACACGCTGCTGTCCGAAATCCTCGCCCAGGGTGAAGAGCGGGCCTTCGAAATCGTCCTGCTCGACGCTGATCGCGACGGGGTTGAACAGATCACCGATCTATTGGCCCAATCCAGCGGCGATTACTCAGCCATCCACCTTCTCTCACACGCGGAAGATGGCCGCGTCCAATTGGGAAATACGTGGCTCGCGAATGACAGCCTCGCTGGCTACGCCGGTCAGATCGCGCAATGGGGCAACGCCCTCACGGACAGCGGCGACCTGTTGATCTACGGCTGCAATCTCGCCGCCAGCGCTGAGGGACTACAGCTCATCGACAGCATTGCCGCACTCACAAGTGCCGATGTCACCGCGTCGGTTGACGTAACGGGGCATGCAGACCTGGGCGGCAACTGGGTGCTCGAACATACAGCCGGAACGATCGAAGCGATTTCGCTGTCGCCAGCCAACTGGTCTCAGCGGCTGGATCTGAGCATCACTGATGTCGCCACGACAGGCGCCTCGGGATTGGCACAGCAGATTCTTGGGGACGGTGTGACGATCAATTCCGTCAACTACTTTGGAGGTGGCCAGCAGGCGGCAATCTTCAATACTGGTGCGGGACTCAGTTTTGGATCGAATGTTCTGGCGTTCACCGATGGGGCGATTTTCAGCAGCGGGACTGCCGCATCGGTGGCTGGTCCAAACAGTTCTGGCGGGTTCACGGTCAACGCTCCTGGCATCGATAATGACCCAGATTTCAACGCCCTCTCTGGCAGCGGAACGTTTGATGCATCGTTTCTGGTGGTCAATTTCACACCGGATGTCCCCCCCGGCGCCTCAGCAGGCGATGTGGGTCGCATGACGATGCAGATCGTCTTTGGGTCGGAGGAATACAACGAATATGTGTACTCCGGATTCAACGACTCGATGGCGGTTATTGTCAATGGTGTAAATCAGGCCAAGGTGCCCAATGGGCTGTCGTTCGGCATCGATACGATCAACGATGCCGCGAACCAGAACCCTGCTTTCGGAAGCCCGACACTGGATCCCAACCCGGAGCATACCGCGGCGGGGTTTGAGTCAGCGAACCCATCGCTGTACCGCAACAACGAATCGGGCGCGTTCAACACGCAGATGGACGGATTCACAATTACCATCCCCGTCACCTTCGACGTCATCGTCGGACAACAGAACACACTCAAGATTGGTGTTGCGGACACACTGGATGCCGGTCTGGACTCCTGGGTGCTGATCAAGGCCGACTCGGGAGAAACGGTCATTGTCGCCGAAAATGATGCCGTGACCACGCCCACGAATGTCGCCAAGTCAATCGATGTCACGGCCAACGACTACGATCTGCAGGGGGACACACTGACCGTCACGCATATTCTGGATCAGGCTATCGCGCCGGGCGGAACGATCACACTCGCGTCCGGCGTCACGGCGACCTTGGGACTTGACGGACATACGATTACCATTGCAGGGGACGGCACAAACACCGCCAACGATGCATTCACCTATACCGTGACCGATGGCAACGGCGGTTCGTCGATCGCATTCGTCAATGTGACGATTACCGCGCCAGTGGTGAACACTCCCCCGACAGCAAACCAGGACACGTACACCATCGTCCCGGGTACGGCGACGACCATTGATCCGGTTGGCGACAACGACACTGATGGCGATGGCGATCCGCTGACGGTCACCGAGGTTATCGATCCCAACAACGGGACACCGATCACGTACACGATTGGCAGCGGTCTTGGCGAGACGCCGGTCGGTTCGACTATCACCCTTTCTTCCGGAACGACCGTCATCATCAATCTGGATGGGACGTTGACTGTCCAACAGCCGCTGGCCAGTAAGTCCGTCGAGAACTTCTCCTACACAATCTCAGATGGCCGCGGCGGCACTGACACGGCGACTGTGACGTTGCAAACAGACACCGATGGCGACGGTGTAGCGAACGTGGATGACCTCGACGACGACAACGATGGTCTACTGGACTCATTTGAGGACGGCGGCGACGGTCTCTATGCCGCCGACGCGAGCCGTGTGGTCTTCATCCTGGACACCTCGGGATCGATTTCCGCCGCTGAATATACACAGTTTCAGGCGAGTGTGACGGCGACGGCCAATGCAATCCTGGCCATCAATCCGCTCGCCCAGTTCGCCGTTGTGCAGTACGGTGGTGGTGCTTCCCTGACGACGCACACAGCGCACGTGACCGTGCCGTTCCAGAACGCAGTCCCCGTCTTCTCCCGTGACACGACACTGGGAATCCAGGACCACCTACCTGCCTCCCTCGCCGATGTGCATGGATTCTGGGAAGCGGGTGGTCCTCTTGACCTGTCGACTGGCACGAACAACTCAATCATCATCTTCACCGACGCTGCTGAGGCGGCTTCCGGCTGGAGTGTGCTCAATGATGCGCCGGGCGTGAACGATCCCGATGCACTGGATGGCTACGGCGAATACCAGTTTCTGAAAGACACCTACAATGCACGCATCATTATCGACCATGTGCAGCCCGGTATCGTCACGCAAGCAGTCCTCAACAATATCGCCAGCGAAGACAATTCCGGCACGGAGTTGGGTTTTCAGACCGGCTTCACCCTGACACCGGCCCAAATTCAGCAACTCGCCATTGCGGCGGTCGGTCCGGAAACCATCGCTCAGGACACTGATGGCGACGGCCTGCTGAACAGTCTCGATCTCGATTCCGACGACGACGGCATTCCCGACAACATTGAGGCGCAGTCCACAGGCGGCTACATCGCCCCCTCTGGCATAGGCACAGGCATCACGGACGCCGATGGAGACGGACTCGATGACAACTATGACGCGAACACCGCTGGCGTGGTCGGCAGTAACGGACTGACGCCGGTCGACACCGATAGCGACAGCACACCCGACTATCTCGACACTGACTCCGACAACGATGGGATTGCCGACGTTGACGAGAATGGCCTCGGCGTATCCCAGGTCGCGCCCGGAGACGCCGACACCGATGACGACGGCCTCAAGGATGCCTACGAAAACGCCATCGATGGCAATCCAGATGATGGCTATGTTGTGAATGAAGGGGTGACTGATCCTCTCAATGCACCGAATGGGTATCTGCCAGATGAAGGGGGTGATGCCAGTCCAACGCCTGTTCCGCTTACATCCGATCTCGACTTTCGCGATGCGGTGCCCGACAACGATCCGCCAGTTGGTGTGAACGACACTATTCCGGTCACGGAAGATACACCCGTGACCCAGAACGTGCTCGGCAACGACGCAGACCCCGATGGCGATTCGCTGACGATTTCTGCCGCGGAAATCGACGTCGATGGCGATGGCATGCCGGACTCGCTCGTGCTGGACACGCCGACCCTAATCACCGGCATCGGCGGTGATCCCATCGGCACGATCACGGTGACCACCACCGGCGATGTCACATTTGCCCCAGCACTGAATTACACCGGCCCGGTTCCCAACCTGACCTACACGCCGAACGATGGCACAGTGGACGGCACATCGGCCACGGTGACTTTTGGTCCGATCACACCGGTCAACGATCCACCGGCGATCAACCTCGATCCGAGCAACACCACCGGGGGAGCCGATGATGGGAACCATCAGCTGATCTATCAGGTGGGTGACGGCCCGACGCCTTTGGGGGAAGTCAGCGCCGGCAACGAAGCAGTCTTGAGCGATGTCGACAGCACCGAGCTGACATCAATGACGCTTTCGGTGACAGGCCTGGTCGATGCTGGCAGCGAAGTGCTCGTCATCGGGGGCACCACCATTCCGCTGGGAACTGATGGTGGCCCGACAATTGTGACGGTGAACGGCACCCAGTTCTCCGTAACGCTGACCAGCGGCGGAACGACCGCCACGATCACCCCGCAAGGCGCGGCGACAGCGCAACTGACGGCATTCGAAGACTTGTTGCGGGACGTGTCGTACCAGAACCTCGCCGCCGAACCGACCAATGGGGACCGGGACTTCACCATCATCGTCAACGATGGTGACCTCGACAGCGATCCGGTGGTTGCCACCGTCAGCGTGCTCAACGAATTTAGTGCCCCACCGGCCGTCAACGCGACTGAAGACACCGACCCGCTCGCCCTGGATATCACCAATTTGGGGGCCACCGGGACATTCACGATTGACCTCACCGGAGCGCCTGTCGGGTCGACCCTGACGGTCGGCAGCGACCCCGACATGGATGGCATCTGGACCGTCGATCCGGCGGATATTCATCTCGCCGAGATTGAACTACCCGAGCACTACAGCGGTACCTTCAGCATTACGGTGACGCACGGGATCGAAGTTGAGCAAATCGACTTCAACATTCAGCTCGCCGCCGACGCGCCTACTTTGACGCTGGGCGATGCCACCGGTTCGCACGATACGACGATTGCCATTCCGTTCAGTGTGAACGGAGCCGCAGGCCGCAACGTCGATATTCTCGACCTGATTGATCAGGATCCAGACACCAACGAAGACGGCCCAGAAACACTCGCGTCGCTGATTCTGTCATCGATCCCGGTCGGGACGACGCTCAGCGACGGCACGAATACGTTCACGGCCACCAGTGGAAATACATCGATCGAAATCGTGGCGTGGGATCTGGCGAACCTGGAGATCACACCACCGGCTGGGTTTGTGGGCGACATTGTGCTCGCTGTATCGGCCACGTCGACCGAAGATGTGATCACCGCAAATCTCAGTCAGATCTTCAAGACCGGCACCGACGTCAATGGCGGCTCCTACAGTGGGACGGCGCCTCAAGTCTACGACCTGGGTGGCGTCTACGCTCGCATGACCAAAATCGGCGACCTGCCGCTCACCTCATCCATGCGGATTGATAAGAACGAAGGTTTCATTATCGAATTCTTCTCCGATCTCGCACTCACACAACCGACTGAGGTGCAGGGTCTGCAATTGTCCTTCTCGGAGATCGATGGAACGGAAGTCGTCACGTTCGCCGCCACCAATCTGCTTGGCGGAACCGTCACTGGCACCCCCGAGAACAACTACACTCTCAACGGTGGCCCCACTCGCGTTGGACTCACGGGAACATCGCTCAACTCCACCATTCCCGGCGATATTCCCTCGACGAGCCCGGAAGGGCAGGGGACCATGACTTACGTGAACGCCGTCCAGCGTGTCCAGGTACTCATGACCGGACAAACTGGCGCAACGGTTTTGCTG
>JAGQQB010000234.1 GCA_020426425.1 Planctomycetaceae bacterium
GTGGAGGGCCTCGACATTGCCGTGCCGATCTACTCGTTCGCCGAGACGCATTACCTTACGAACGCCCAGGTCACTCCGGCATACAAGTCGCTCCTGTTCCAGCTGACCGGCAGCGTGAATCAAAGTCCATTCCGCGGGTTCGCCCCGGGCGAGGTGCTGTTCCTCGGTGCAAGTGGTTCGCTGCGACAACCCGACTTGTGGGAGCTGGCGTTTCGGTTTGCAGCGAGTCCCAACGCGAGCGGTCTGACGATCGGTGAGATCACCGGGATCGAGAAGGAGGGCTGGGACTATCTGTGGGTCCGGTATCAGGAAACCACCGATGAGACCGCACAGGCTCTGGTGCAGCGACCGGCGGCGGTGTATGTCGAACGGGTCTATCCACGACAGGAGTTTTCTCAACTGGGCATTGGAAGTTAGCACGCACATTTCTCCGGGTCTCTGGCAGCGCACATGACAGATCCTTTCCGGCATGTCCGTCGTGGTGAGCCGCTCCAGATCTCGGCGACAACCTTCAATGCACTCCTTGATGCCGCGCAGTCGCATCGGCGGCGGGAACAACAACGACAGCGTCGGCAGCGCTGGCCACTGCAGGATGCCGACCGGTTGCTCGTCCGCAATGATTCCGCTGGACCACGGCAGCGGTTCGAGGTCCTCGGGATTGAAGACATCGTTCTCGGGCCTGAAGAGAACCTCGATACGTTCCTCAGCCGACCAGCGGTCGTCGGGACCGAACCGCAGTTCTGGCAGCGGGGCAAGTGGGTTGTCCTGGCGGAACCAGTCGCCGTCGGACAGATCGGGACGGCGATTGTCAGTGGAGCGGTCCCGGTCCGACTCATCGTGGATGACGAGGATGCCGGGTTCCAATACGCGGACATTGATCCCGGCGATGCCCATGCGCTGCGGGCGTTGCCGCGTGGTTCGGCGTTCATCCTGTGGCGGGAAGGAGGCGAAGGGGAACAGTGGGCACTGGTGCGACTCAGCAACCTGCCTCCAATAGACGACGAGGACGGCGACAGTTCCGGCAGTGACTCTTCGGTCGGTGACAGCAGTCAGGACGATGGCTCAGCCAGCGATGGAGACTCCAGCGATGGTCCGAGCATCACCGATGCGAGTCACTTTAGCGATGGCTCCGACGGCAGCGACTCCCAAGACGGCTCCGATGGCGACGCCTCCGATGGGGATGGTTCCGACCACTCGGACGGCTCCGATCAATCCGACGGCAGCGATGGTAACTCGGATGGCAGTGATGGGTCGGATCACTCCGACGGGAGTGACGGGTCAGATGGTCAGGACCATTCGGATGGGGATGGGAGTGACCACTCGGACTCCGCCGACGGTTCCGGCAGCGGCAGTTCCGGAACTGCCGACTCCACCTCGGATGGATCTGATGGATCGGACCACGATGACGCCGATGGATCGGATGGATCAGATCACTCGGACGGCAGTGACGGGGCGGACCATTCCGATGGCAGTGGCGACTCCACGCACGACAGTTCAACGACCGACGGCAGCGATGGGCGCTCCGATGGCAGCGGCGACAGCAGCCATGATTCGACCACTCCCAGCGATGGCTCGGACGGCTCCGACCACGATGGCGGGGACGGGACCGACACACACAGTGGCAGTGATTCGGTCGGCAGCTGCGCTGGCGTGATCTGCCAGATCATTTGTGAGGGGGGCGTGCCCAAGGCAGTCACGCTGTCGTTCGCCGAACTCGCCTCCCGACTCAAGGAACACCTGTAATGCCCGCTCTTGTTCCGCTGGACAACTGCGCGAATTGCCCGTGGTGTGGAACCATCAACCAGTGCGGTGATCTCCCGCAGACGATGCACCTCGAAGGGACGCTCGGCTGCCTGACCGGTGTGGAGGTCGATGTGCAGCCTGTGGGTGGGGGCGTCTGGGTCGGGTTCGGCGAGATGTACTCCCGTTGCGGGCTGACTCTCCGCGCGGTGGGGATCGTCATCTGTGATACCTGGGGCGTACTGGCCACGCTCGATCTGGTGAGTGAATTTCCCAACGGCGATCGAGAAGGGTGTATTGGAATGTCCTGGGTCCGGCAGTTGCCGTTTGATCGCCCACTCGATGAAGAGCATAACGCCTACTTGTACAGCGACCGCGGTTCCCCATGCGAAGCGGCCTGCGCCGGTCCCTGTCCTAACGGCGGCCCCGCCCGAATTCGACTGACCGAATAACCATGTGCACTCCGCGTTGTCCTAACCCGAACTTGTGTGTGTTGCTCAATCGAGCGATGAATGGTTCGCGGTATGCGATCTGGACTGGGACTCGGCTGTCCCCGGATCGTCAACACGCATACCGCAGTGCCTGGTGCGCTGCGGCGGGTGTCTCTTTGCAGGAGGCATTCAAGATCCAGCCGTGGCCGGAACCCGATCTGCCGGGGTTGGTTCAGCGGGCCGTCAACTTCGGCACCGCCGTCACGCGGCATGTGGCCCACGGACTGCAGCAGTTGCCTCCAGCACAGGTGCAGGCTCGCGTGAAGATCTGTGAGCAGTGCCCGCAGTTTCGTGCCTCTGATCGCACCTGTGCGGCAGCGGGCTGTGGCTGCTTCATCGACATCAAAGCGACCTGGGTCAGTGAACAATGTCCCCAACAACGCTGGCCCCAGTGCCAGGAGAGCTCATGACTCGTTCCCGTCCGACCTGGGCGGTCGGCATCACCACCGCGCCGCGACCTGTCCCCATGCTCAAGCACTGTGTTGCCAGCACGCTCGCCACCGGTTGGCTGCCGGACGAGTTGACGGTGTTCGCCGACAACAACGCCGATCTGCATGGGGTTCCTGTCGACGTTCGCATCGTCCGTCGACCACAGACGATCGCTCCCAATCGATTCGAAATCACCGGCAGCAAGTTCGGCGCCTGGGCCAACTTCGTGCAGACACTGGCCGATCTGCGCGCACTGCATCCTGAGGCCGATACGATCTTCACGATCCAGGACGACGTCACATTCTGTGCCGGGCTGCGAAAGTTCCTGGATGACGATCTCTGGCCTTCCTCAAACGTGGGTCTTGTTTCCCCGTACTGTCCCAATGCCCGCGGTGATGACAATCGTGGTGTGTACATTGATGATCGCACCATCGGCTGCCGCCGTATCAAGCACCGCTACCTGATCGCCGGACAGACTTACATTTTCCCGCGCCACGTCGTCGACCAGATTCTCGACCATCCGCTGTCGACGCACTGGCGCGGGCGATTCAAGGGCCAGGTCACCGACATCACCGACAAGAAAGCCCTCGACGCGTACGTCGGTGAGGTCACGCGCCGACTCGGACTCCGGCGGTACTTCTACAACCCGTCCCTCGCGCAACATGAAGAACCACCAGGTCGGCAGCGCAGTAACTCTTCCCTCAAAGGCCATGGCCGACACCTCGGGTTCCGTCGCGCCGGTCGGTTCATCGGACATGAGACTCCGGCGGCAGCGGCGTTCGTCGGCCATGAACCGCATCTGCGGTATGACCAGCCGAGCGGTGATCAGCGGTTCCGCACGCCACGGCCCGATGTGACGCACGCACGTCTGAGTGTGGTCATCCCGGCCATCGATGGGGTCGATCTGACCGAGCGTTGTCTGCAGCACCTCGCGCAACAGCGCGGCGATCTGCGACTCCAGATCATCTACATCGACAACGGCAGTCAACCTGGCGTCATCGACCAGGTGCGACAGATCGCCAGGCAGCATGGGCTGCCACTCCAGGTCATCGCCAACCCGACCAACGTCGGCTACACCCGGGCGATCAACCAGGGACTCGAAGCCGCCGCGGGCGAGCATGTGCTGCTGCTCAACAATGACTGCTTCGTCGGACCGAACTGTCTGCAACGTCTCTACAAACATCTGCTGTGGCATCCCCGGACAGCGGCTGTTGGTCCGCTGACGGGTGATCATGGACACAACTCGTTGCGGCATCGGCACCGTCGCCAGCAGGCTGGGATGCACATCAAGCGGATCACCGGCCACTGGAACGAGGCCCACGTTGGCGCGCGGCTCTGTCAGCGGGAGTTCATTGTTTCCGAGAAGGTGTTGCCGTTCTTTTGCACGCTGCTGCATCGCGACGCCATTGCCGAAGTCGGACTCCTCGACGAAGCATTCACGAGCGGACTCGCCGCCGATGACGACTGGTGTCTGCGGGCTGGTCGACTCGGCTGGCAATGTCTCGTCGCCTGCGACGCGTTCGCCGCTCATCTGCATCAGACCACGTTCCGACGTCAACACCTGCAGCGAAGCAAACTGCTCGCGGCGGCGCATCGCCAGTTGCGAATCAAGCATCCTCCGCGCCGCTGACAACCAGTGCTTGCCGATCCCGATCCAGCGTTACAACACATCGCCCGCCATGCCGTCTGATCCAACATTCACCACCCCCGACTACGCCGGTCCGTTCCGCCGCAACGCCGAGCAACTGCTAATGCCACTGGCTGGTCGTCCGCTGCGGTATCTGGAGATCGGCGTCCTCGAAGGGCGGTCCGCCATCTGGATGCTGGAGCATGTGTTAACGCATCCGCAGTCGCGTTATGTCGGGATCGATTGTTATGTCCAATCAAAACAGCGGGCTGGCCAACTGTTCGCCACCGCCCGCACCAACCTGCGTCGTTATGGTCGCAAGGCCGAGTTGCACAATGCCCGTTCGGTCGATGTGCTGCCGCGACTGGCGCGACAGCGAGAGTTGTTCGATGTGATTTACATCGATGGCGACCACACCGCGTTCGGCGTCGGCCTCGACACAATGCTCAGCTGGCCACTGCTGCGCGATGGCGGACTCCTCGCGTTCGATGACATGCGGCATCCCAAGTACAAGAGCCTCCGCCGCATGGTGCATGCGCTGCGCCGCGAAGTGCCGCATGAGGTGCTGCTCTCCAACGAACAACTCTGGCTGCGAAAGCTGGCCGACTCATGAAACCAACGCGACCGCTCACATTCTGCATCGGCATGAGCCGCACCGGAACTCTGGCACTGGCCGAAGCCCTGGAGATCCTCGGTCTCCGCGTGATCCACAACTCCAATGCCGTCGCCGAGCGGCTGCAGGGCATTGAGCACCTGAGTCAGCCCGATGACCGGTTCGCATCCGCCGACGCCTGGCTCGATGGCCCCCTCTGGCAGCACTGGCGCACCCTCCGCCAACTCTGGCCCGACTGCCGCCTGATCCTCACCACCCGAGACATGGAAGACTGGCTCCGCTCCCGCATCATCCACATGCTCCACCACCGCGTCTGCAAACCACACCGCCATGGCGAGATCGACACACAGCAGTGGCAACACGAGTGGACCACCCACCACACCGACATCCACGCCGCACTCTCAAACGACCCCCACTTACTCAAACTCAACATCCCCGCCGGTGACGGCTGGCAGAAACTCTGCACGTTCTACAACGTCCCCATCCCCCAAGACCCATTCCCCCACTGCAACACCAGCGACTGGCGACTGAATGAGATCATGGCACGACTGGAGGGTAGAATCAGAGGAGAGGCAACTGCGATGGGAATCACGAAATAATCGGGACACGCGGCGCATCATACATTGCATCGGATTCTCGGAATTCTGGTGAACCTTCTGACTGTGTCCTGCGTCTCAAAGGTCAGCCAGCTGGCAATGGCCAGCAACATTCGCTCAAACGCAGCCTTGGAGCCGGCACTGCCGGGTGGAGAAAACCTTCGATGTCTTTCTTACGGTCAAGTTTCATAAGCGAACGCCTGGGTACCGGGCGCAGTTCCTATCCGGGTTGCCACCTGGATCAAAGGAATAATGCGCTCCCCGCCCAGAATCTGCGCTTGTGACACCTTGGCCGTATTCGGAGACCACTCCAAAGCCCGGTGTCACCACGACATCGGGCTTTCTTCGTGTGTGCCGAGCATGTTTGACAGTTTGCGGGGTGAAAGTCCCCGTTCCAGCCTGATGGAGGTGAAGGAAAGTGAAGCGCAAGGGCGTCGTCGTGAGGCGGGGTCTGAAGGTAGCGTGGAGCGAACACGTGAGCCGATGCACAAGAACCGGATGAGAGGCCGTTTTGGTCGGACGAGCTGGCACGAATCAGCGAAGTCCACAT
>JAGQQB010000235.1 GCA_020426425.1 Planctomycetaceae bacterium
GCGCGTCACCCATGTCGTCAACGCGCGCGACGCCGCCATCCTGGCCGAGGTCGTCAAGGATCTGCAGGCGGGGAAGATCGGGAAGTCGAAGTAGACTGATCAATCGCAACACCGATGGGCGAGCTACCTTCGCACCACAACTGGAAGCCGTACCCACCACTCATTCCTAGATCCTCAGTCCTCGATCCTCCACCCCACTCCCGACTCCCCACCCCCCACTCCCTAAACCATGTGCGCCAAACGCATCTACATGCCTGATCCCCGATCGGCACTGACCAACGAGATCCTGATGCGGCATATCGATGCTGAGTCGCGGGTGATCGACCTGGGGTGCGGCGACGGGTTGCTGCTGGAACGGCTGCGGGATGAGCACCAGTGTCAGGTCACAGGGATCGAGCGGGATACGGATCTGTTCCTCGCGGCGATCGAACGGGGCGTGCCGATGCTGCAGGTGGACCTGAACGCTGAGTTGACCGATCTCCCTGACCGGGCGTTCGACTTCGCGGTCCTCAGTCAAACCCTGCAACAGGTGTCGCGTCCGCTCGATTTGCTGAACGAGATCTTCCGCATCGCCGAGAAGGCGCTTGTCGTCGTCCCGAACTTTGGGCACTGGCGGATACGGCTCCAGGTGCTCCTGCAAGGGCGTGCTCCGGTCACCGATTCACTCCCCTACCAGTGGTACGAATCGCCGAACGTGCACTTCCTCTCCATGCTCGACTTCCGGGAATTGGCCGCGAGTGGTAACTTCAAGATCGTCAAAGAGCTGCCCATCATTGGTTCCAGTGCGGTCGACCGGGCGTTACTCGCCAACGCCCGGGCGCACAGCGTGCTGTATGTCTTGGAACGCCCTTCTCCTTCCTGAACATTCCGACCCGCACTGACGTGACTTCGCATGGGTGAATTACTGCATCAGGTTTCCACGCTCTCCACGCTGATCATCAGTGTTATTTGCGCGGTGCATCTGTTCGTGTTCTTCGTGTTGTGGATCTGGTCAGGACGCGATTTGCGAGGAATCGCCTCAGCACTGTTTGATTTCACGCGCGGACTCAAACACCAGAGCGTGCTCGACACAACCGCCCATCTGTCCGATCAAATCGATGCGTTCCTGGCCGACGTGAACGAAACCCTTGACGGTCAGGACCGACCATCTGACCGTCGCGCTCTGCTCGACCGGATGCGGGTGCTTGACGAGAAACGTCGCTACCTGAACTCGATGTTCTTCGAGACCGTCTACAATATGGCCCGCACAATGATCGAAGCCTATCCGCTGATGGGCGTGCTGGGGACGATTCTCGCCATCGGGGCGGCACTGCAGTCGAAGGGGATCGATCCGGCGTCGACCTCCACGGTGGGTCTCATCCTGGGCCGCTTTGGTGATGCCATCTGGTCGACGGCGGCGGGACTGCTCGCGGCGATGCTGCTGATGTTCATCAACAGCTGCCTGGAAACGTCGTTTGGTCGACTGGCAGAGAATCGGCGGCATGTGCGTGAAACGGTCGCCCGAGTGAAACGGGAACTCTCGCTCTCGGTGCCGCAACAACAGGAGCCCTCGGCATGAGTGCTCCCCGACGCCTCTCATTGCAACTCACGCCGCTGCTCGACCTGCTGCTGATCGTCATTTTCGGACAGTATCTGGAAGTGCAGTCGAATCAGACCGCGCGCGAGCAGTTGATCGAGCAGCAGGCAGTCCAACTGCAGGAGACTGAACAGGCATTGCAACAGGCCGCCGAACGACACGCACAACTCGAATCGCGACAGCAACGTCTCGGCGAGTTGGTGCATGAGGTATTTCAGATTCCTTCGGAGGAGGTCAACACACTGCTCGATCCCTTCTCTTCGCCCGCTGGTTGGCGATCCCCACAGGAGCGGGAACAACTGCGACAGAAGTTCGCCGAACTTGCCGCGAAATCACCCGAGGCGGCGATCCAGCATCTGCTGACCTATGAGGAAATTCGCAAGCGGTGCGATCTGTGGAGCCTGCATATCGACGCGTCCGGGACGATCCTGTTGACCGTCGACGACGAACAGGCACCGGTTCCCATTCTGGCCACCCAGGACGAGAGGATTGATCTCGATGGCCTCAGCGCAGCAATGTTCGCGCGTTACAAGTCGCTCCCGGAACAGAAGAGTCTCGTGCTGATTCTGCTGACGTACGACCGCCGCAGCCGAGTGCAATTGACACGAGCGGTCCGTCAGGTGCTGCCGGTGATCACCGCCCAAATGCAAACCGACGCTGGCGGTCGCTCACGTTACGACTTCGCCGATCTTGGCTTTCGGCAGATACCGTAGCGCGGCAGCACGGTATCGATCATGCCGATTCTTGCGGCGGCTTGCCAATCGTCAACGGCTCGAATCACAACGCGAATCCAAATTCGTACTGACAATGGTCTTCCTCCCCAACCATTCTAGGGGATCAGGATTGCGACGTTTCCTCCTTCCCACGCGGTCAATCCAATTGGGAACGTGTACTCCTGGAGGATGACTGCATGCCAGCGCCAAATACCGGACGTGAATTTCTCGACCTGCTCACCGCCTCGCAACTGGTCGAAGCTGAGTTCCTGCAGGAACTGCGGACGAAGCTCCAGCGCCACGAAGGCGCCGATCCGAAACGGCTCGCCAAGACGCTGATCAAGAACAACATTCTCACCGAATATCACGCGAAGCAATTGCTTGCGGGTCGGTACAAGGGCTTCTACATCGGTAAGTACAAGATCCTCGATCAGATTGGTCAGGGCGGCATGGGCCGCGTGTTCCTCGCGGAACAGATCACCATGGAGCGACTGGTCGCCGTGAAGGTGGTGTCACGGATCAAACGCAAAGATCGTGAACAGGAGATCCTCGCTCGCTTCGCGCGCGAAGCGAAAGCAGTCGCGGCACTGCGACACAACAACATCATTCACGCGTACGATTTCGACCAGGAGAATGGCGTTCCCTACATCGTGATGGAGTTCGTGGAAGGAATCGACACCGCATTGCTCGCGGGCAAGTGTGGTCCGATTCCGTGGGCGCAGGCCGCCGACTACATTCGTCAGGCGGCCTCTGGTCTGCAGCACGCCCATGAGGCGGGCATGGTCCACCGGGACATCAAGCCCGGCAATCTGCTGCTCGATGTGAGCGGCACCATCAAAATTCTTGACCTTGGTTTGTGTTCCGCGCTCGAAGGCAGCTCAGACGACTCACTCACGGTCGATCAAAATCAACTCGGAACGGTCGACTTCATCGCGCCGGAACAGGCGGTCGACAGTCACAATGTCGACGCCCGGGCAGACATCTACAGTCTGGGAGCGACGTTCTACGGATTGCTCTCTGGCCAGATTCTGTACCCGGACAAGACTGCCGCACAGAAGCTGCTGCTGCATCAAACGACTGATCCCAGACCAATTCGTGAACTGGTTCCCAAACTTCCAGAAGAACTGGCGGCAGTAGTCCACAAGATGTTGGCCAAGCAACGAGACGACCGCCACCAGACGGCGGCGGAGGTCGTCGCGGCTCTGCAACCGTTCGCGCAGCCGCAGCAACCTGCGTACGATCCCAAACTGCTCAAGGTGCGTCGCGCGACATTCGAACCCTACATGGGGAATGCCCCGGCCCCCGGCGACATTTCCATCCAAACACTCAAGGCTCCGTCCGATACAGCGAAATCGTCCAGTGACTCTGGCACGGCAGTCACACAGACGTCCCAGATCGCCCTGAACGATTCACTCGGTGGCCTGGAACAGTTTTCCTACGGGGACGACTACACCGATCTCGCCCTGCCCAAACCGAAATCCAAGAAGTCGGGAAAGAGCAAGCGGCGCCGCAAAAAGGGGAAGTCGGACAATACGTTTCTGCTCAGTGCCGGGACGGTCCTGGGGCTGCTGTTGGTCGTCCTGCTCGCCGTGACGTTCTGGCCTGACGCCACCGAGTCGAAGGAAGAGCAGAAGCCGAAAATCCCAGTACGTGCCAGCAATCAAGTCGGTCCGGCAACGTACTCCGAGTGGCAAACTCTCAGCGACGCTTTGCGGGACGACCCTGGCGTCCGGGCGTACTACGCATTTCGTGGCGGCGACCTGGATGGGACGAAGGTGAAGAACGTCTCCACGACAGGAGAACTCGGCCCTTTACTGGTCGACCATGTTCCCTGGGGAGATGGACGCTGGCCCCAGAAAGGAGGACTGGAATTTCATGGAATCGCCTCCGGTGAATACGCCGCGTTCAGCGCCGAGGATTCCACCCAACTCAACTTGAGGCAACCCATCACCATCGCCTTGTGGATCAAAATCCACAAGTTTGAAGTCCCCTGGCAGGCGATCCTGTCAAAAGGCGACTTCACATGGCGTTTGCAGCGGTACAACGCGTCGAACCATGTCGCCTTCGCGATCAACCCAGCGGGGCCAGCGGGCAAAGCCGCGCAGAGTCACGACAAGACCGTTTTTGTGCAGTCCAAGTCCACACTCGAAGACCGGCAGTGGCATCATTTGGTCGTCACCATCAAGAAGGGGACCGGCAATCAAGCGCGTGTGGAACTCTATGTGGACGGGGAGTTGGAAGGGACGACCCTCTGTGGATTCCCGGGAACCAACAAGGACCCGGTCTGGCTCGGAGCGAACCCAGACAGCAAAATGCGTGAACGGACCGAAGAAGGGCAGATTTCCCAAGGGACCCGCACCCTGGACGGCCAGATCGATGAACTCGTGATCTGGAAGCGTCCGCTCAACCAACACGAAATCAAACGCCTGTATCGGCAGGGCCGGCCCAGCTAGTACACAGCCAACGCATTCAGTGCGAACAACGAGACGTTGCGGATCTCAGCGCGCCGGTTGCACACGACAAATCAAGCACTTCAGGTAATGCGTTTCCAGGCAGTGGATTGAAACCGGATGATCCGGCGCCTGTCCACCCGCTTCGAGAACCTGCACCGAACGCTCCGCCTGCTGCGCCGCCTGCACGAGCGTGTGTTCGAACTCGGTGAGAGAAACGAGTCCGGAGCAACTGCACGTCGCCAGAATGCCGCCAGGACGCAGCGCCTGCATCGCCAGTCGATTCAATCGAACATACCCCTTGAGCGCACGCTGCAACCCACCGCGCGTGCGCGCCAGTTTGGGGGGATCGAGAATGATGGCGTCAAACTGTTGCCGCTCAGCCACGACCCGTTCCAGCAGATCAAACATGTCGCTGACTTCAAACGAGATCCGATCGGTTAACTCGTTCCGCTGAGCATTCCGCTTTGCCAGTTCGATCGCGGACCGAGAGGAGTCGACCGCAAGCACCGAGGCCGCTCCGCCATGTCGAATGGCATTCATCGCGAACCCGCCGGTGTACGTACAGACATCGAGAACCTGCGTGTCTGCGAGGTACTTCGCAACTGCGCGCCGGTTCCCGCGCTGATCGAAGTAGAACCCGGTCTTCTGCCCCTCGACAACATCGACCGAGTACAGCAACTCGTTCTCACAGATCTCCAACGCCGCCGGAGGTGGTTCGCCCAACGCCAGCCCATCACTGGTCTCCAGACCTTCCAAATCCCCGATGCCCTTTTCCGTCCGGCGCCAGATGCCGCGTGGCCGCAGTCGGTCCTGGAGAATCCCCAGCAACAGTTCCTGCCGCGTCGCTAACGCGGCACTGGTCCACTGGGTCAGGAGCCAGTCGCCGTAGCGGTCAACGGTCAGCCCCGAAAGACCATCGCCTTCGCTGAACAGCAGTCGGCACGCCCTGGCCTGCTGCGACTCGCCAAACAGGTCGCGGCGTAGAGCCACGGCCCGGTCGATGAGATCGGCCCAGAACTGTTCATCCAACGACGCGTCCTGCCACGAATACAACCGCACCTGAATCTTGCTGTCGGGATTGAACAACCCACGCGCAATGAACTGACCGTCGGCGGACTCCACCCGCACTTCGTCCCCTACTTGCGGCGATCCCTGCACAGACGCAATCGCCCCCGCGAAAACCCAGGGATGCCGACAGAAGAAGGGAAGCGCCTTACGAGGACGCAAACGGACCGTGGGAACTGACGACATGCTGCTTCTCTGCTCAGCTTCTGGAAAGCGGCCCAAGCCGCGAATTGCC
>JAGQQB010000236.1 GCA_020426425.1 Planctomycetaceae bacterium
CTCGTTGGATTGACGGTGGGTCGCGTTGTGGGGGACGACCTTTCGCCGTATGTGCTGGCGTGCGGTTTGGCCGGATGCCTGGCATTCATCTCGCTCGATCTCGCCGCCACACGGCGGTTGGAAGAGGAAGTCGAAGACGAGCAGCGTCAAACGGAAGAGCGGCTTGATAAGCACGTTCTCTCCCTAAGCAGCATCGGCTTCACGCTCCCGCAGTCCGAGGAGTCGGAAATCCTTACCGACGACGAACTCCACGAAGTCTTCGCCACAGTCCGCCAGATGGAACTCTCCGAGTAGCTGTTGGCAGTTGGCGTTCGGTCGTTGGCCGTTGGCGATTGGCAGTTCATCACTCGCCACCAAGCCCTCCGCTCTGGACTCTCCGCTCTGGACTCTCCGCTCAGGACTCTCCGCTCTGGACTCTCAACTCTCCACCCTCCACCCCACACGGCATTCCCTCGCCGCGGCGCATCTGCTAAACGTGACGCCATGGATTGGATACTGATTGTCGTGTTTGGTTTGATCGTCGGATTCTCCATGGGATTGACCGGCGGAGGAGGTTCGATTTTCGCCATCCCCGCCCTCACCTATGGTCTAGGACTTGGCTCTCACGAGGCGGTCGGCGTCTCGCTTGCGTCGGTAGGGACCACCGCGCTGCTTGGTGCGGTACAGCGGCTGTGGCGCAAAGAGGTCGAGGTTCCGACTGGACTCCTGTTCGCAGGCATGGGGATGCTGGGCGCACCAGTTGGCACCTGGCTTAACGGCTTCTTTCCCGAACAGTTACTACTCGTCGCCTTCGCAACGCTGATGGTAGCCATTTCCGTCCTGATGTGGCGCCGCGCTGCTGGTCCACCTGCCGATGCTGCTCCCATTATCGAACCCGGTGATGTTCCGGTTGACCAATCCGGTGCCTCCTGTCGCCGCGATCCTCAAGGTCGGCTCCGCATCACCTCACGCTGCGGTCTGATGCTCTCTGGCCTCGGCTTTGGCACCGGCATCCTCTCTGGATTGTTCGGTGTCGGCGGCGGCTTTGTGATTGTTCCGGCACTCGTCCTGTTCGCTGGGCTGGGCATCCGTCGCGCGGTGGCGACCTCGCTGCTGATCATGGCCCTGATCAGTGTCTCCGGGGTCACTTCGTATATCCTGGCACAGCGTCCACTGAATCTCTCCCTCGCCGCCGTCTTTGCCAGCATGGCCATCTGCGGACTCCTCCTGGGAACCCAGTTCGGTCGCCGCCTGAGTGGTCCCCGATTGCAGCGCGTTTTCAGCGTCGCGATCCTGCTAATCGCCGCCTTCATGCTCACCCAGCATTTTCTGGCGGGGTGAGCAGATACTCTGGGATTCTCAGAATGCGCGTTACGACGCTGGCGCACGACCCGCTATTTTCGCAACGCGACCGGCTTCGACAGGATCTCGCTCATGACGATCGCCTGCCGCACACTCTCCGGGTTGCGTAGCATCAGTCGCAGGGCGGAGGATGGGGCGGCGCGACGCCGCGTCGTTTCCGACTGCGCCCGACTTCCGGAGGACGATTCAGAAACGCCGGTGAAGATCCCCAAATCCTGCTGCACGCGAGTATCGATACTCGAACTCAAATGCTGGGCAGTAAGACCAGAGATCTCTGCCCTTGGGACTTCGCGAATCGAGGTTTCGACGTGCCGCTCTTGCAGAAATGTCACCGGCGGTGGAGACACTGGCTTGGCCGGAGATTGTGGTTTGCTCGATGCCTGCCCGGTCTGCTCACGCCACACATCATCGCGCGATCGCTTGCGAGAGCGTGATCGGGGCGGACGCCGCCGGGGCGCTTCTTCGACGATTTCCACATCGTCTTCATCGACAAACTCAACATCGGAAATCGCTTGCTCGCGCCGATTCCCTTCATTCATGAAATCGTTGGCGTTCTTGCGTCCGCGCCCGCCCGCTCGTTCCCGCAGTTGACGTTGTCGTTCCTGCCGTCGCTGCTTGAGTTCGTTCTGCTTGTTCAGGTTCACCACCCACGAGACAAACACACCAATCACGACCAGGAATGGAATGATCGCTTCCATGTGAGGTCTCCTTGTGTTGCGGGGCAGGGGCGTTGTAACGGGATCAGCGGAACCGGAATTCTACCGGATGCGCGTCAGGCTGCGAGATCACTTCTCGACGGTCGGGGCGACTTGATCGCTCACGCCGGCAATCGCACTGCGCATACTGGTATCGGCCTGCACGTTCTTGAGTTGATAGTAATCCATCAACCCCAGTTTGCCCGCCTTGAAGCCTTCGACAATCGCCATTGGAATGTCGGCTTCCGCCAGCACCACCTCGGCCCGGTTCTTCTGGCTTTGGGCGACCATTTCCTGTTCGCGAGCGGCCGCACCAGCACGTCGCTGTTCCGCCCGGGCTTGAGCGACACGCACGTCGGCCTCGGCCTGATCCGCCTGCAACCGGGCGCCAATGTTCTCACCGACATCGACATCCGCGATATCGATCGAGACGATCTCGAACGCCGTCTGCGCTTCCAGACCTTGATTGAGCACGGTCTGCGAAATCATATCCGGGTTTTCGAGCACCAGCTTGTACGACGGCGTCGAGCCAATCGCCTGCACAATTCCCTGGCCGACGCGAGCAATCACCGTTTCCTCGGTCGCTCCCCCGATCAACTGCTGAATGTTCGTCCGCACCGTTACTCGGGCGCGGGCTTTGAGCTGAATGCCGTCACCAGCGACGGCGTCCAGTGTTCCGGCGCTCTTGCGTGGATCGGGACAGTTGATCACTTTCGGATTCACGCTGGTCTGCACGGCATCGAGCACATCGCGGCCAGCGAGGTCAATCGCCTGAGCCACCTGCCAGTCCATCTCGATCCGTGCCCGGTGAGCAGCAACCAAAGCTTTGATTACCTTCAGCACATTCCCGCCAGCGAGATAATGTGCCTGCAACGCCTGATTGGTGATCGGATACGAGTCGGTCAATCCCGCCTGCACCGCCATGATCTTCGATCGCACGATCACCGAAGGGTTCACTTTCCGGATCGACATGATGATCAGTTCGATTAATCCGATGTCCGCCTTGGAGAAGTAGCATTGTACCCACAACCCCAGGTACCGCGCCACCAATGCAAGCGCGACCAGCATGACGATCGCGATGAAGACCCCGGCAATAATGTAACCCATGGCCTGATTCCCTGACTCTCTCGATCCAATCGGTTCATCCCCGTGGCAGAGACGAATCCCCACCACGTAGCTCTCATTTACCGGCCCACACGCACAAAGTCAAGAACGCCGAAACGATCGGCACTCACGGCATCGAGTACACCACCGCCCCAAAGCCCGCCGACCGCGTCGGCGGGTCCGGTCATTCAAGAATCGTCAGGGCCTTCACCCGTCCATTCGTTTTGAGATCGGTCGTGAATTCCAGTTCCGCCTCGATGCGAACATCTTCGTAGCCTGCAATCTCGACCTCCGGCGGAGTCGAATAGCCATAGCCCCCGTCGACAATGGTGATCGCAGTCACCTTGCCCTCTGAGATCGTCGCAGTCGCGCTGGCTGGCTTGTGGCTCCACAACTCGCCTGCCTGGGGCCGATAGCGGTAGAAGTTGGACACCTCGTCCAGCCGCTCATTGGTCACGCCGTGCGGGTTCAGCTTCTCCATCAGCACCTGCTTGTTCGCACTCACCCGCGATGCCGATGGCGAACCCCCTTTGGCCGGATTCACCCCACTGAACGCATCCCGAAAGACCTCCGGCGCGACACCCAGAGCATTGGCAATCAACCCCACCGGCCGCCCATGGTCAACAGGGTTGGTCTCATACCCACCACGAAACACCACCTGCCCAGCACTCGGCTTGACCGCCGCAACATGGCCCGCGTCCTGCCGGGAACAGGCCACGAGCACGGGGAGCAAAGCGAGTAGGGCCATCATTAAGGAGTTTCGCATGGAGATCACCTGTTGCGGTTCGGGTGGCACAGACATACCTGTTCATGAATTCTCCGAATTGGATTCCATGACCTGCCATTGATCAATAGACAGGGCACTACGACGACTTGCTGTACTTCTGCACCAGGGCAGTAGGGCCGGTGGTACCGGCCTCGCGTCGATTGAATGCGGCACTTGCGATCAGGCCGATGGCGATTGGTCATGAACTCCCCCCTCCGCATCAGTCGAGTAGGTCCGGAGACATCCGGACGGCATGTTGCGATTGACGTCTGTTGTCTCCATTCGACAGCACAGTCGAGTAGGTCCGGGTCGGGTGGCACTGGCCATTTCTGATGATGATGTCGCTGGGCGGGACTCTGTTCCTTGTCGTCCGGCGATTGGAAAGTCGAGTAGGTCCGGAAACATCCGGACGGCAATGTGCGAGTGATGTCCGGTGCCTCCATCCGACAACACAGTGACGGGTACGATGGGCTCTGCTGACAACAACCCGCCGGAGTTTCTCACCAACGGAGAGACCGATGCCACGGTTGGGTGGCACGCTCAGTAGCGAAGCGAATGGGCGTGGCCGAGTGGCGATGTTGCGTGGGTTGTCGGGTTTCGCGTAGTCCCAGCATATGCGAACTCGAGACGCTCAAACGGGCAAGTTCATGCCAATGATGTACGTCCAAGTAGCGTTCGCCACGCCCATCCCGTTGGTCGCGGACCCGGCTTACGCCAGCGTTGTCAGGCCAACAGTTCTGCGAGCGGTCCGTTCTGGTCTAGATCCTGAAGGTTTGGGTCGGGCAGACCAAATCGGTCCCGATGGTCGCCCACTGCGTGCAGAAAAGTTGTGTACAGATTGGCCAGTGTGCGATGCCCCGTCGCTCCGTAGGCGGGGTAGCACAGGAATCGTCCTCGAGTTTTCAGGCGGCCACCCAGATCGCCGAGAATGACCAGCGGCCATTCCCAGCAACGGCTATGATGACCTTCCGCAGCATCGGACAGGTACACGATGACCGTGTTGTCGAGCATGGAGCCATCTCCTTCGGGCATTTCGCGAAGTTTGCGTGCCAGTTGGGCCAGCAGTTCAAAATGGAACTGTCGGATCTTGGTCGAGAGTTGGGTGTGTGTCATCCCGTTGTAGCTACCTCCGTGTCCAATCCCGTGCTTGCCAAAGTCGATCCCCAAGCCTGTGAACTTCACGCTGAAGTAGGGGTCACCACAGCCCGAGGCCAATGTGAGCACGTTGGTCAGGCCGCTGATGAGTGCGGCGGCACCAATTTCAAACTGCGCCTGCAAGCGATCAGTTTCGACATCGCTGAAAAAGATATCTTTGGTGGGCGGGCAGTGTGTTGACAGCGTGGTGGCCCGCTCCTGCAGCATCGATTGCCGTTGTCGCATCGCCTCGTAGCTGCTCAAGTAGTTCCCCAGTTGTTCCCGTTCAAACGCGTTGAGTCGTTGCTCCAACCGCCGGACATCGTCGACCATGAAGTCCAGCAAGTTGGTCTTCGCTTGGAACGCTTCGGCGGCCGCGCCTTGTGCAACACTTCCGAAGAGTTGCTGATAGGCGAGGTCTGGACGGCATTGGGTGGGCACTTTCTTCCCTGGTCCGCATGCCGATGTATTGTAGATGATGGAATGCTCGGACTTGTCCGAGATCCCCAGGCCCACCTGCGGGAAGATGGCGGGGAGTTGGCGGGATAAAGCCAGATCGATGGTTTCGTCCAGTGCGCCAGCCTTGCTGGAGTAAACGCCCAAGGCTCCGAAGTTGTTGGAGTGTCCGCCTCCACAAACACGACTGGATAGTCCCTGAACCACAGTCAGGCGGTCCTTGAACTCGTTCAGAGGCTGCATGGCCTCGGACAATTCATGTTCCGCCAGCGCGATGTCCTGCAGCGTCTCCACGGAGTTCTGGCTTTGTGCATTCTTCTGACGCGGAATTGTCGCCGGTTGCGCTTGATAGGGATCGAACCCGTTCCCTTCGATGACAAATACAAAACGACCAGGATGCCGTTTTCCCCCCTGCTCTGCATGGAGGCGTCTCAGGAAGGGGGCCAGGAGCATCGTCGAAGTCCCCAGGGTACAACCCCGCAGCCAGTCACGTCGGTTTGTCTTCATGATCAGGTCTTCCGTTG
>JAGQQB010000237.1 GCA_020426425.1 Planctomycetaceae bacterium
GGTTAGCGGGGCGAGTTCCTTAAGCAGTTTCAGCGCCGGGCCGACCGCCCGGGCCGTGCTCAGGTCGAACGAGTGCAGCGCTGTTGGTTCCGTACGGGCGAGGTCGTTCCCGCGAATCTGTTTTGCCTCAAGGTTCTGCAATCCTGCCTGCGCGGCACACCGGGTCACCACGCCGATTTTCTTTCCGGTACCATCGATTGCCAACACATGGGCCGTCGGCCACGCACACGCCAGCACCGCTGCCGGGAAGCCGCCGCCGGTTCCCAGATCGAGCACGCGGCGCGGCGGCTGCTCACCGCAGTGGTGATGCCACGCCTGTACCAGCGTCAAACTGTCAAGCAAGTGCTGCGTAATCGCTGCTGGCAGCTCGCGAATCGCGGTGACATTGATGTGCTGATTCTCGGCAAGCATTGCTTGCAGATAGCTCAGCATCTGTTCGAGTTGCGTCTCGTTGAGTTCGAGCTGTAACTGCTCAACGCCAGCGCGAAGTTGATCGAGGGGTGCCAGACTCTTACTCATCGTCCTGCCTCCAGTTCTGCCAGCAGCGCCAACAGGCCGAGGCCGTAGAATGTGTACTCAACATCGGCAGCGGAGTCCCAACTGGCAGCGCGAAAGCCACCTGTGGGGAATTCCAACTGTGACTGCACCCAGTCGCGGACTCGTTCCGGATCGAGCAGCGGCCCCAGGCTCAAATCGCGGATCGTCAACAAGCCGGTAAATGTCGAAAGGCTGTCGGCGAACGGCACGCGGCTGTTCGCCTGCAGTCCCCCTTCGTCTCCGCGAACGGTCTTCAGGAAGCCGCGCAGATCGTGCCGCAGTTCCTCATCGACTGCACCAAACTCCTGCAACAGTGCAGCGGCGGCGGCAGTCGGATTGGTTCCCGCGCGGCGCATTGGACCGATTTCGACAAAGCCGCCATCGTCCCGCTGACGGTCGTACAGAAACTGAACCAACGCATTGCGTCTGGGTACCGGCAATCCCAGCAACTGATACGACAGGACAACCAGAAACGTGTGATACGTACTTCCCGAGGCACCATCCGGCGACTTGGCATAGCCGCCATCACTGGTGCGAACAGCCTCCAGTCGCGCGGCGGCCTCCTCGCGCCATGTGGCCGGTTCATTCGCGAGCAAATCGCAGCCGTTACTCACCTGCACCGCCAGCGCGGTCGCGAGCCAGTTCATCAGGTCGATGACCCCGAGCGTCCGCCAGTCGAGCGAACGCAGATAGTCCCCCACCGACTCCGCTAGCTGTTCCTCCATCCCGCCCAGCATCATTAGGCCGCGCACGCCGAAGCTGGTGTAGTACAGATCGGAGTCCCCTTCGCGGCCTGTGAAGCCACCATCAGGTTGTTGAAACGACAGGAGGAATTGCCGATGCCGGTCGCGCCGATCGACATCCCAGTCGGCCAAACCACGCTGCAGGCGATTCCCAAGCCGGACCAGATACGGCAACGAAGCCGGCGAATTCTCAGCGTTTGAGTCAGTAGGCACAGGCTACTTCCCCTGCCCTTGCCGCTTGGCTGGACGCTTCCCACCCGGTTGTGCTGGCGACGAATACGGCGGCTTGTCGAACGTCGTCCCGTCTCCCTGCACGCGAGGATCGCCGGTCGTTTCAAGCACCTGCATCAGCCGAGTGTGGAGTTGTGCTTGCACGTCGCGCGCCTCTGTCTGATTCGCAATGTTCGTCAGACAATGAGGATCGGTTCGCAGGTCGAAGAGTTCCGTTTGCGGACGCTGCCCGAACGCTCGCTCGAACAGTGGTCGCATACCAGGGTCGTCCCGGTGCGTGATGAGCCACGCCTTCGTGGGACTGGCATCGAGGTCACCAAACGCGGCGAAGGTGTTCTCGCGCAGATCTTCGAACGCGGCAAACGGTCCCGCCGGTTGACCAAACCCCGGCGCGTCTCCCATCGGCCAGCGGTCGGCCTTGAAGTTGTGAATGTACAGATAGTCGCGCGTGATGATCGCCCGTTGAGGATACGGCAGGTTGTCCTCCCGCGCACTGCCGACGTGCCGTTCGCGACCGACGATTACCGCGTCGCGTGATGGATCGACAAGACCTGACTTCTCTGATCGCAGAACCGGGACGAGACTCTTTCCTGTCATGACCTCCGGCACCTCGACACCAGCGATCTCCAAGAACGTCGGAGCCAGATCAGGCAGACAGACGAAGTCGTCGACCACTCTGTTGCTCGGCACCTTAGTGGGCCAACTGATCGCGAGGCCGACATGCACACCGGGATCGTACAGATTGCATTTCCCATGCGGGAACCCGGGGAACCCATGATCGCCACTGACGACCACCATCGTGTTTTCCAGCTCACCGCGCTGCTGCAGTTCATCAAGGAGCACCCCGAGCGCCGCGTCGAAGGCCTGCGCCTCGCCGAGATAGTCCGCGAGATCCTCCCGCACGAGCGAAACGTCGGGGAGATAGCCCGGCATCTTCCCTGCCAGTTTGTCAGGATCGATCCCCCACAACTTCTTGCCAGAGCCAGCCGCCCATTTGCGATGACAGTTCGTCGGGCCGAACCAGTAACAGAACGGTTGATCATCTTTGCGGTCGGCGAGGAAGTCCTGAAAGTTGCCCCGTACCTGGGCGAGAATCGTTTGCTTTTCGGCCTCAGGGTCGGCGCTGTTCATCAGCTTTTGTGAGAACTGATTCATCGCCCCACCCCGTTTCACATAGGCGGTCGCCCCACCACCGTACGGCGCATTCACCGGCGTGCCGGGACTCCACACTTTGTACGTGTGCCCAATGTGATATCCGTGACTCTGCAGCAACAGCGGATAGGTCGGGATCGTCTCATCCCATACCGCGCCGGAGAGAATTGCGCCGCGCCCGGTCCGCCAGAAGTATTGCCCAGACAGCAGCGAACTGCGGCACGGTGTACACGAGGGAGCATTCACAAACGCCTTGGTGAACAACACCCCATCGCGAGCGACACGATCAAAGTTCGGCGTCGACACCAGATCCGATGGTCCCCCAGGATCAAGCGCCGCATACGCGCTTGCATACCGACCCCAGTCATCGGCAAACGCAAACACAATGTTGGGCCGCGTGTCGGCAGCCACGGCCAACGTTCCGGCGACCTTGCAGAACAACACCAGACCGATCAACAGTCGCAACGCACAGTGCGAGATCTTCATGGAGAACTTCCCGTCAAGCTCAAGGTGAAATCGCCGGTGAGAATAGTTGGTCACCACGGGCAGCGAAAGGAATCGCGCGGCACTGTCCAGTGAAAGACGATCTGAATCGATGCTCATCGCGAGCATATGGAAGCACTTCACAGACTCTCGACCACCATCCGCCCAACGCCCCCATAAGGTGAATCCAGTCACGCACTGGCCCGGGGTTCACGCATTCCCCAAAACGAAGTTGCTTAACGCAAAGTCGCAAAGTCGCAGAGACGCAATGGCGAACCGTTCCCATCGAACGACATCCGGTCGTCTGCCGTCCCCTTTGCGACTCTGCGACTTGGCGCCTTTGCGTTGATCCGTCGACATCCAGATTCTGAGACGCCGAGGCGTACTGAGGTTCTCCTGCATCTCCGCGCCCTCAGCGCCTCCGCGAGAGCCTCCCCCTTGAACAACTGATTGCTGAACCCACGATCCTGATTGCTGAACCCACGATCCTCATCGTTTCCTACCGACTCCGGAAGTTCTCAAACACCTCTCCCTGAATCGTGATCGGTTCCGTTTGCCCGCCGACGGCGGAAACTTCGACCAACCCCTTGAAACCTCGGGCGCCAATCTCCAGTGGTCCGGTGGGGAGATTGCTGAAGCGGAACTTCCCCTCAGCGTCGGTTACCTGTTCGGCGTCGTAATAGACGGCGTACTCGGCGGAACGCGGCGAGACATGGGCGTACACCTCCATACCTGGGACTGGCAGCCCTTGCTCGTCAAGCACGGTTCCAGTGAGGATCTGCCCGCGCTCAAGTTGCAGTACCGGCGTGCGGTCGGCACGCAGCGGAACGCGGACAGGGAGATAGTTCTGCTGTGGGGCAACGCTCGCGATGTAATGCTCCACCAACCGCCGATTGCAGTCGCGAAACGTGACCACACCGGTCGCATCGGTCGCTGGAGCCGGACTCCAGCCGTGTGAATGGGCGGGATGTTTGAAATTGAGGTCGACCGGCATTCCGGGCACCGGACGTCCCTGTTCATCGACAACCTTGAGTTGCAGATCGACCCGCGGTCCCAGTTCCAATCGCAGCTGCGCTGCTGGCTCGGCAGCGGTCAATTGGATTTCCTGCGGAGCGATGTCGACAAAGAAGTTCCGGACTGCCGCGAACTGGATCTCGGTCCCGAGCGGCAACGGCGTCGCGAAGTAGCGGCCCTGGGCATCGGTCTTGAGATTCCCTGGTTCGTTGATGAAGTAAACCTTGTCTTGTCCACCGGGAGACTGCTCCTTGGGGACGCGCAATTTGGTCTTGTAACTGATCCCCACATTGGGCTGCGGCTTGCCGGAATCATCCACCACGATGCCAGTCACGCCGCCAGCGGGATAACAGGGAATGGTTACCTCCAGCGGTTCTTCGGCCCATTCGACGAAATCTGGGAAGTCGACATCCTGTTCGGAGAACCAGAATCCAACCATGCCAGACGCATCCAGGTTGTTGAGCGCATGTCGCTCCCCGGTCCGTGTGCGGAAGCGCAGCCGCCCCTCATCCAGACTCAACACGTGCCGCCCGTGCTTCTCCTCTGCATCTGTGACGACCTTACCATTCAGGAGCACCGCCCCTTCAGGGCGAACCAATTGTCCCTGATGTGTGAACGTCAGGGTCACTTCACGCGATCGCGCTGGCTCCGGCGCGCCAGGGGGGCTGAGCCGGAGCGGTTGTCGATCACCCGTCACGGTCACGAATTCGCGATTCGTCCAGGTTGACTTCGGGAACCAGATTTCCAACTTTCCCGCAGCCACCTGCGGAATGGTGAACGAGCCATCATCGGCGATCTCCACTTTCGATTGCCCCGCCAATGCCCGGACATCTCGCACGTCTCCGTGATCTCCAACAGGCAGCTCGAACACCTGATACCACGTGAAAAGACGCTTCTCGCCAAGCAGTTCCAGATTGTCGACCATTCCCTGCACCGTGAGCGGCGGTGGCAATACCGCTTGAACACCATGTGCACCAGGCACGACGCCTGCGACTGCACCCATCGCATAATCAGGATGCTCCACTGACAGGCAGTAGTGTTTGTTGTCTTCAAGCTGAGTTAGTTCAAAACGCCCATCGGCATCGGTCGTGACAGCGACAGGATTCGTCGCGCCATGATGCATGGAACTCGTCACGCGGCCGAATTGAACGACCTGTTCGTAGAGAATCTTCACCTGCGCATCGGGGACTGGTTCGCCTGCCTCGTTGACGACAATGCCGCTCATCGGTCGCGCGCGCGACACGGAGTAGGTGTACTCACCATCTGGCTGGAGTTGCGTTGCGGTATGTCGCACCGCCTGATAACCCGGTCCGCTCAGGCTGATGCCGATCTCCCCCCGCTCTGGTATGTTGGTCAGCGTGAAGCGTCCCTGTTCGTCGGTCGTCCCGCCGCAGATGCCAGTGCCGCTGCCATCGACCAGCGCCGACGCCGTGACCTTCACGTTCGCGGCAGGGGCACCATTCTCGTCAATAACCGTAATCGGCACGTCCAGTCCCGGAACAAATCGCACCACGATGTCCCGCACTTCGGGACCATCCGCTGCCGTGAACGGCCCGATGAGCACCGGCGTTAAATCGTGATGATTGAACCACACGTAGCCGATCCCCACGTTGAGCGTCAGATCGAACGTCTCTGCGAACGGCCCCTTGGTGATGTGTGAACTGGCATTGGACTGCCGCTCGATCACATGTGCATGTATCCCCTCGGTCGGCGTAACCTCCGGGGCAAACTCGAACTTACCGATGAGCCGCACTGCCGCGAATTTCGGCTGTTCAGGATCGATCCCTGCCTCGCGCGCCTGCTCAGTGACGACGGCTACTCGTTCTTCATCGG
>JAGQQB010000238.1 GCA_020426425.1 Planctomycetaceae bacterium
CACCTGTAAGATGTCCCGTAGTTGCTTCAAGTCGGTGATCAGCCGATCTGGTCGCAATTCCGGATCGCGGATTTTCGCCTTCTCAACGAGACACGTAGCCTCATCAGCGGCATACAGCGCACAGCGAAACCCAGCCGCTTTGGCCAAAACGAGATCGTCCTCGTGGCGATGGCTCACGTGCAGTACCTGCCCCGGCTGAATTCCCAGCGTCCGTACCACATCGCGGGCGTGTTCGTACAAACCCGGAGATGGTTGTCGCAGCCCCACCTGCGTTGACAGGATGAGGCTATCATTCGAGAGCACCAGGCCTGGCGAGGCGAGCGAACGCTGTTGACGAAACGCCCGCATGATCTGAGGAACCGTAAACGACTGCCCATCGCCCAACAGTCCACAGCGGATTCCCTGTTCCTGTAAGTGTAGTAGTGTAGCGACGGCGTTCGTGCTGGCCGCGACCCCCTGCATGCTTGCATGGAAGAAGTAGGCGACCTTCTCTGCGAGTTCGGCGGGATCTCCCAGCCGGTCTTCATCGTACTGATACTCGTTCTTCCGCAACCGCTCGACCACCTTGTGCCAGATGGCGGTTGAGTCAATTTCCGGGTAATCCCCTTTGCGTCCCGTCCCGGCCATCTGCCGTTCTTCCAACAGTTTCGTGTACTGTTGCAGCATGTACTCCCAAGGCTGTCCCGGTTTGCGGGACATACTGTTCCACATGTTGAACTCGTTGATCGTCTTCTCCAGTGCGATCTGAGTTCTGACTTTTTGAGGATGCAAATGGACGAGGCGCCCCTGGTCGATGTGGAGCAACGTCCCGTACGGATTGAACGTGACGAGTCGAATGCCGTGGAGTGGCTTGAGGGTTGGCGTTGCCTTCAGCGGTCGGAACGCCGGTGGGGCCGGCCACAACAAGTCCTGGCGTTCGTCCAGCCAATCGAGATATTGAGTCAGCGTCTGCGACATCGGAAGCGAAGGGCTGCGGAGGATGTGGTCGCCTGTCCGACAGCAAAGGGAGAAGCGTCCGACCACCAATCGTCGCCAACGGATTGGGCCGGATCAAGTGCCGTGAACGCCCGTCGATCAGTCGCCCCAGTATTTGGTAATGAACCAGCCGGTCACGACGACCGCGATGGCCATCGCACCAAAGTCCGTAGGCGATGCATGAGCCCAGCGAGTCATCAAATTGTGAACGATGTTGTTTGCGTGATCCATGGGACACCAGACAGAGTGAGGTGGGGGAACACGAAACTGTACCTTGGCTCTACGACTGCGTTGCCGAATTGCATCATTTCGAATCACGAACGGCAGGCTCACGGTCACAAGGCAAGGGATGAATCGATTCTATCGAGTTTCTGAAGTTGGAAATCGATACGTTCGGGTTGCCCTTAGACAACCCGTCTTTACAATGGCAGTTGGAGATCTGACAATTATCCGAACTTCCAATCGAGCAAGTGCGGCCAGTCGAATCGGGATAACTCAACCATGCCGCGTAAAGCGCAAGATGTGACAGATGCAGAATTAGCGATCCTGCAGGTATTGTGGGAGGAGGGCGAAGCCACCGTTCGCATGCTCGTGGATCGGCTCTATCCAACGCGAACAACATCGGATCTGGCAACGGTCCAGAAACTGCTGAAGCGGTTGGAGTCGAAACAATGCGTCGTTCGGGATCGATCCGGCTGGCCGCACCTGTTCCGGCCCGGGATTCAACGAGACGACCTGATTACGCGTCGACTGCAAAGCACTGCAGATGCCTTGTGCGGTGGTTCACTTTCCCCTCTGCTGGCCAATCTGGTCAATCCCTTGCTGACCAATCTGGTCAAAGGCGGCAGAGTGTCGCCGGAGGAGATCCAGCAGCTGCGGTCGATGCTGGACGAACTGGAGCGGGAATAGGCCTGAGACGCCAACTGAGTTTGGCACGAATCAGAAGAAATCTCTGATTCCAGGATTTTCCCCTCTAAGATTCGCTGTGCGGCAACGTACTTCCTGGGACGGCAGCGGTCTGCGCCGATGCCGGCGGAGCGATTCCCTCTCCCCCGGGGTATGTTCATGTCGTGGTATACGATTGGTTGGTTGAACGCCGGACTGGCCACAGCGCTGGCTCTGGTGCTGCTGCCACTGCGAAATCGTGTTGCTCCTGCCACGCTGCATGCCCTATGGCTGATCGTGCTAGTCAAACTGATCACCCCACCCCTTGTCACGATTCCGCTCGCGGTGAACTGGTTGATGGGCGGTACGTGGCTGTCCTCGCATTCCCTTTCCCACCTCACGGGCGAGATCATTCCCCTGTCGGCCGCTAGTTGGTGCCTGGCAAGCCTGTGGTTGATTGGCTCACTATGCGTGGTTGTGGCTCAGTTGCTTGCAGCTGGCCGATATCTTTGGACATTGCAGCAGACGACTGCAGCCGCTCCGCCTGAGATCACTCGGCTAGTGCAACAGCTCGCGGCGTCGCTGGGATTGCTTCGCAGCCCGGCCGTTCGACTGAGCCACACAGGAACACCGCATCTTTTCGGCATTCCCGGCTGGGCGGTCCTGGTGATTCCGCGGACGATGCTTGCCCTGCACGACAAAGACGTTCAACAGGGATTCTTGCGACACGAACTCGCACACTACGCCAGACGCGACCATTGGATTCGTACGCTCGAAATTGCCGTACAGGCCGTGTACTGGTGGCTCCCCACCACCTGGTGGGCGATCGCCCGACTGCGTGAACTGGAAGACGAATGCAGCGATGGCTGGGCCATTCAGGACTCGTCCGTCGCTCGGCGCGCATACGCTGAAGGACTCTTAAACGTCGTCGCTCGGGAGCAGCTGTCATGCTCTGTTGGCGATACATTCAGCACGCCAGCGCTGTGCTCACTGGTCACATCGCAGTCGAACGTCTTGAAGCGTCGGTTGCGCTTGATCATGCGGGAGTCGGTGGCCGCACAACTGTCGAGTAGGACACGGCGGCGCGTGGGCGCATTCGCGGCGATGATCCTACTGCTCTTCCCGGTACCAGATTTAATCTCCGCCGAGCCAGCCTCGGCGTCACTTGAACGCCTGCCGTATGTGGTCGTCGTTGAGACGCAATCGACAGCGGTTGCACCTCGACCGCTGCTCACCCGAGTCCGTACGCTGATTCCGGTGGTGCAGTCACCCATCACGTTCGATCTGAATCCGTCGCCATAGCGTCCCGAATCGCCGTCAGAATTCCAGGCCATGTATGCGTTGTGGCCACTGCAGCTACGGGCAATCCCACTTCAATCGCCGCTGCCTCGGTCACGGGACTGATGACCGCCAGTTGTGTCGACTCGCCCAGGCACGCTTGCGCTGCCGGACTGAGTTGCTTTGCGAAATGACGTGCAATCGCCGGGCTGCTCAAGCCGACCCAGTCAAGTTGTCCAGTGACGATCCATTGATCGATTTCGGGCGGCAGCGCGTCGACATCGACATGCTCGTACACGACCACCTCGGCGTAGTTGGCGCCCGCTTGAGTCAGCACTTCGGGAAGAACATCCCGTCCCCGGTTCGCCCGAGCCCAAAGCACTCGCTTGTTCTGCACATGGGGCGCCAACGCCTCGGCCAGCGCTTCGGCCCGAAATGTTTCCGGAACCAGATCGGCATGCAAATGGAACTGCGCCAGCCGTTGGCTCGTCGCTCCGCCGATGCAGGCGATGCGGACATTCGCCAGTTGTCGCGCATCACCACCCCGCTCCCACAGCCGACCGAGAAATGCATCGACCCCATTTACACTGGTGAAGACCAGCCAGTCGGTCCCAGCGAGCCGATCCAGTTCGGCATCGACCGCCGACCAGTCACGCAGAGAACGAATCTGCATTGTAGGAATGAGAACTGGAGCCCCCCCGAGCGCGAGCACCTGATCCACGACAGAATCTGCCTGTCCTTCCGGTCGGGTGATGCCGATTCGCTGTCCAAACAACGGCAATCGCTCGAACCAGTCAATCGACTCCCGTTGCGTCACACAGTCCCCAACGATGATCAATGAAGGGGGATGCAGCTGTGCAGCCTCGACACACTGGACAATCGTCGCCAGTGTCCCTGTCACCGTGCGCTGCATCGGCTGGGAGCCGTGTGAAATCACCCCAACCGGAGTCTCGGCAGATTTCCCTTGGTCGCGCAACGCTTGCACGATATGCGGCAGGCGATGCATTCCCATGTAGAAGACCAGTGTGCCAGGGAACCGCGCAAGCTCGGCATAATCGAGTGCCGTCTCGGGCTTCGTCGGGTCTTCGTGACCAGTAATCAGTGCGACTGCCGACGCGTGGTCCCGATGCGTGAGCGAAATTCCTGCATATGCTGCCGCTGCCGTCGCCGCTGTAATGCCCGGCACCACTTCGAACGGAATTCCCTGCTCTGCCAGCGCCGCCGCCTCTTCACTACCGCGACCAAAGATGAACGGATCGCCCCCTTTGAGCCGCACGACACAGCGCCCTTGCATCGCCTCGTCGACCAGCCGCTGGTTGATCTCTGCCTGATTCAGACGCTTGCCATGCGGTCCAGCTTCGCGACAGGTCCGAATCGCTTCGGCCCGCGTGTGACGGAGCAACAACGGATTGACGAGCCCGTCGTACAACACGACATCAGCCAGCGCAAGACAACGTTGACCTTTGAGTGTCAACAGTCCGGGATCCCCGGGACCAGCGCCGACCAGATAGACTTTCCCGATCTTCGTCGCCATGGACTCTCAACTACTGCTCGGTCCGTTCGGTTGCCGCGTAACCGACTCGGGGAAACGACTCAGCCAACTCATTGGCCAACTGCACTCGCAGCGCACGATTGGCCTGTTCGGACACCACATTCCGCGTCTCTCCAGGGTCCGAGGAATGATCATAGAGTTCCGCATCCCGCACCGCACCTGTTACGAAATCCCGCCACTCCGTGTACCGATACCGCTCGGTCCGAATGGAAACTCCCATCGCATCCGGATTGCCCGCGTAGTACGCCGGACGAGGATGCTGAGTACAGGCAACCTGTTTCACCTGGGCAGTTGGTGCTTCGAGAATCGGACGCAAACTCACACCGTCCACATGCTCTTGGGGCGGCAGCCCACACAAATCGACCAGCGTTGGAGACAGATCCACGAGTTCTGCCAGGGCCGGGCTCGACTCGCCCGGTTGCGGCAAGCCGGGATAACTGATCAGCAGCGGCACGCGGGCATCGAATTCGAAATTCGACGTCTTACACCACAGCCCATGCTCGCCCAGATGGAAGCCGTGATCTGACCAGAAGACGATCACGGTGCGGTCGCGGAGTTGCAGTTCGTCAAGGGTTGTCAGCAGCTTGCCAACTTGCGCATCGAGAAAGCTGATCCCGGCCAGATACCCATGCTTGAGTTCTTGAATGTCGTCGAGATCCATGTCGAGCTTGGATCGCAGCAATTCTCGGCTGTCATGCAGTGCCAGCGCCGGACAGTGCTCAGGCGGGACACCTGGCAGGGCCGGTTGGAATGATGTGCGGTCGTACAGATCCCAATACTTCTTAGGGGGATTGAATGGCAGATGCGGCTTCCAGAATCCGATCGCGAGAAAGAAAGGTTGCTCGCGCTCGGCACACTCCCGCAATGCGTCGCAGGCCAGGGCCGAAATGCGGCCATCGAAGTACGCTTCGTCGGGGACATCCCGAATTTCGGTCCGGGGAGTCGTTGCGAAGTTTGCTGGCAGTTCCGTTCCTTCCTCGACCACCGGCTTGTCATCACCATGGCTGGCGAAATGCATCTGAGCTGGCACGCTCCATGATCGAGGATCGCCTTGCGGCTCCTGACGCCAGTTGTGATAGATCTTGCCAATGTTCTGGGTGAAGTACCCATGCTTCTTGAAATGCTCGGGCAGCGTTACCACGTGGGGCCGCGATGTGCGGAGATGCGTGGTCAAATTCCAGATTCGCAGCGTGTCCGGTCGCAATCCACTCATCAGCGACGCCCGCGAA